>DASUHB010000004.1 GCA_036273715.1 Gemmatimonadaceae bacterium | reverse complement strand
AGCCGCTCGGCGCGGAACTCTAGCGCGGCGGTGGTGATCGCGTAGTCGCGGCGCGTGGGGAGCGTGACCGGCGCAATGGGCTTCTGGACGGGCGCCTCGTCGAGCGTCATGAGGTCGGGCATTGCGATTCCTCGGGGGTTGGGGCACTGGCGAGTTGCACGGTTAGAGCGTCGATGAGCGATTGGGCGCGCCAGTTCACAGTGCCCACCGGGCGATGGTGAGCGCCTGCCGGACCGTGAGCGAGCACGGTTCCGTTTTCGTTACGCATTTTGGGTCGGTTTCGGGTCGAGAGGGGGGCTTGCGCAATAGAAAAACGACCATACGTTGCGCCAATCGGCGGCTAATTGTCATCTGGCGTTCGTACGGAGTCGCGCGGTCCTCGGTTCAATCCCGAGCGCTGGCTCTCTTCGTTAGGCCAACCATCACCCGAACACGCTGCGGCCGCCCAGGCCGCGCGCCTCCGTCTCTCCGACGTCGCGATGCCCGGGATGGTGACTGCCACCTCGTCGCGTGTCGCGCGCTACCCCCGACCCCCATGAGATTCGGCATGCACGCAGCGCTCGCCGTCGCGCTGGCGGCCGCCCCCGCTGCGCTCGCCGGCCAGACCGGCGCCGCCGGCGCCCGCGATACCGCGGCGCCCCTGCCTAACGATACCGTCGAGCCGCCGGCCGCCCGCCTGGCGCTCGCCGACACCCTGATGCGCGAGATGCACGCCGACACGCTGATCCACGCGGCGATGAAGAACAGCTTCGATGCGATGATCCGGCAGCAGCCGGCGCTCGCCATGTACCGCGACGTGTTCGACGAGTGGGCGGCCAAATACCTGACGTGGAGCCAGTTCGGCCCGCCGATGATGCGGGTGTATGCGCAGGAATTCACTGACGACGAGCTGCGCACACTCATCGGATTCTATGCGACGCCGCTCGGGCAGAAGATGGCGATCGCACAGCCGGAGCTCATGCGGCGCGGCGCGGAAGTCGGCCGCGCACTCGGCGAAAAATACGCGCCGCAGCTCCAGGAGATGATTCGCCAGCGCCTCTCGGCGCGACCCGACTCCACACGCTGAGCGTCGGGCGTTAGGCGGTTGTCGGACGTCAGTCCTGGCTGCCGGACACCTGCACCGTCACCACGGTGGGCACGACGACGGTGCTGTCGCCGTCGGTCCACGAGCACGGCAGCGTGAGCACGCCGCTCAGGGCGATGTCGCCGTTCTGCACCACGCCGCCCATCGCCCCCGACGCCGCCTGCGTGAAGTCGCACGAGGGCATTGCGGTCTCGAGAAACGCCACCGCCTCGAGCGGCGTGAGATTCGGGTCGCCGAAGTGTGTGATCGTGACCGAGCCGCCCGTCGTCATCGTGCCCGCGACCGTGCCCGAGCCGCCGTTGTCGTTGATGGAGAAGGACCCGCTGAACGAGCCGTCGCCGGCCGGCGTGCCTAACGAGATCGTGCCCAGCGTCTGCGGCAGGGTCGCCGATCCGTTGATGCTCGCCGCGGTCATCGTCGGCTGAAAGAACACATCGTAGGAGCCGGCCCCGCCGCCGCTCGTGCCGTTCGACCCGGTCGCGCTGCTGCATGCGGCGACCAGCGCGGCCAATACCCAGACATACCGAGATCGCATCGTCCTCCTCCGGAAAATTCCATTGCGTGGTGCGCTCCGGGGAGACGGATGGGCGGATCGGACGTCACCGGCCTCATCCCATATGACTAACGATACCGTCTGGATGCGGCAGAGCTCGGCGTGCTGGCCGCCGCGCGCCGGCAGGTCGTGCGAGCCCGTGCGCGCGGCCGCTCGATCAGAACAGATACTTGAGGCTGATGGTGCTGTAGAGCTGCGCCTTGTACGGCGCGGGAATGATGTACCCGTCGCCGCGGCCGCCGTCCTGCGCCTGCGCGAGCGCGGCGTAGTTGGCGCCCACGAAGAGGAAGCTATAGTAGGTGCTCCCGGTGAGGTTGTCACCACCGACGGCCAGGTCGAGCAGCCAGTGCGTGTTCACCGTCTTCTTGTAGCCGAGCTTGAGACCGAGCAGGTCGTACGAACGAACCCATGTCGAATTGTCGAACGTCACCGGCACCTTGGACACATACTGGTACGTGCCGTTGAGGTAGACGCCGACGTTGCTTCCCAGGTCGAAACCCGCGTTGAACATGTTGCGCGGAACGCGCGGCACATTGTTGCCTGAGAAGTCGACCGTCTGCGCGTTGGCGTTGTTGTCGCTCTTGAAGTCGGTGAACTTGGCGTCGGTGAAGGCGTACGACGCCCAGGGCCGCACGCTGGAAATGGGACGCGTCGTGTCGCTCACGGCGAGGTAGCTCAGCGACAGCTCGACACCGCGGTTGCGCTGGTGGCCGGCGTTGGTGGTGAACGTCACGGAGTTCGCCGTTTCGGACACCAGCTTGTTCGTGTTCTCGATGTCGAACACCGAAAGCTGTCCCGTTAGGCGCTGGCGCAGAAACGTGCCCTGCGCGCCCACCTCGTATTGCACGGCGCGTTCGGGCTCGAGATCGAGGTCCACGGTGCCGTCGCTCGCCACCACGTTGCTCAAGAGCGGCGGCGCATAGCCGGCGCTCACGCTCGCGTACAGGAGCGCGTTTCCGTGGATTTCCTTGCTCACCGCGATCCGCGGATCGAACTCCCATCCGAACGTCTCCGACGACACCTGCGTGGTGTCGAACAGCGTGCCCGAGTCGAGCAGGTTCCGGATGTTGAACTGGTTCTTGTTCAGGCTGGCGCCGGCGGTAACGGTGAACGACTCCGGAAAGAGAAAGCTCCACTCCGTGAACAGCGAGGACGCGGTCGCGCCGTTCTCCTGATCCGTTGGGCGCTCGGGGAAGGGCGGCGCCGGCACGATGAACACGCCGTTCGTCGTGAGGTTCGACTGCTGCACCGAGGCGCCCAGCGTGCCGCCCACGCCTGTGCTCGCGCCTAACTGGCCGGTGAAGCCGAATTGCGTGCGCGCGCCGAAGTTGTACTGGTTGACATCCGTGAATCCGTGCGCGAACGGCTGGCCCGACTGCCGGCCGACGCCGAACACCGTCGTCTGGTTGTTGAAGTGGTCGCTGAACCTGATCTGGTCCGTGAGTCCGCTGATGAAGCTGTTGACACGGATGTGCGAATTGTTCGCCAGGTAGGCGGCGTTGCTCTCCGGCACTCGACCGTAGAACGGCGTGCTGTCGATCTCGCCGGCGAGCTCCTCGAACGAGCGATTGTAGGAGACGTACGCCGACACCGTTTGCGCATTGCTCACGACCATGTCGCCGGCGGCGCGGAAGTAATTCTTCGTGGAGCCGCTGTGCGGGCGGAACGAGTCGTACGTCTGGTGCCCGTAGTTGAGCGACAGGTCGCCGTTGTCGTTGGCCGTTTCGAACGACGTGTTGGTGCGCACGAGCCCGTCGGTGCCGGTCACCACCTGCTGGCCGGCGCTCGTTGCGTTTGGCGCCGGCCGGGCCGTGTTGAGCAGCACGGTGCCGCCGATGTAGCTGTTGTAGAGGCTCGACGCCGGCCCCTTGACCACCGTCACACTGCCTAACGTCGAGTAGTCGATGTCGTCGAGGACCGTGGCGCCGGTGGCGTCGGTGATGGGGATGTCGTTCAAGAACACCTGGTAGCCGAGCCCGTTGGAGTTGGGGCTGTTGCCGCTCGTGCTCGGGTAGTAGCCGCGGAGGGTGATCCGCGCGCCGCCCCACGGCGTGCGCGTCTGCATGAACACACCCGGCACTGTGTTGATCGAGCTTTGCAGGCTCAAGCCGCTCGATCGATCGAGGTCGTGCTCCGTGAGGACGGCCGTCGATGGCGATGGGCTGTTGGCCACCACCTGGACGCCAGCGAGCTTGACCGGCGCGACCGATAAACGGATGCGAATGGCCACCGATGGATTCGTGACCGGGACGTCCTTGGTCACATAGCCGACCGACGAGACGATGATGTGGTCCAGCGCGCTGGTCGAGGAAAGCCTGAAGGCGCCGTGCTCGTCGGTCATCGTGCGGACGGTCGTGTCGGGTGCGGTGACTGTAGCGCCGGGGATGGGTGCACCACTTTGATTGTCGACCACGGTTCCGTGGACGGACACTTGGGCCTGCAGGATGGCCGGCGTCGCGAGCGCGAAGAGGGCGGCGACGATCTTATGCATGCAGCGAATTCCTTTGTTGGACGGGTGAAGCGATTCGGGGGCGTACGAGGCTGCTACGCGATGAGAGGGCGCGGCGTTGTAATCTTGCCGTAATGTTCACGCGGTTGCAGGTGGGCGCCGGCAACAAACTGATGAACGTTGCAGCTGGCTCTTTTCGGACTTGAGTGAGACTCAGGCGGGAGCTACGTTGTTGCGGAGCAGGGCAGTACGCGGGCGTAATTCAGTTGGTAGAATGCCAGCTTCCCAAGCTGGACGTCGCCGGTTCGAGTCCGGTCGCCCGCTCTTTAACTCTGGAAGTGGCGGCTTAATAGACGGTCTGCCGAGCGCGGCAGGCCGTTTTTTGCGGCGCACAATGGTGACCGCAACGAAGGCTGGACTGCCGTAGGAATCATGCATGACGCTGCCTTCCGGCTACTCGTATCTCAGTGCCTGCATCGGATCGACCCGCGAGGCTCTGAGCGCCGGAAGGAAGCCCGCCGCGAATGCGACCATCGCCAGCACGCCCGCCGCCGCCGCGATTACCACCGGATCGTATCCCTGGAGCTCGTACAGGAGCGACCGGGCGGCCCGGCCCAGCGCCAGCGCGACGGCGATCCCGATGGCCCCGCCAATGAATGTCAGCACGCCCACCTGGCGCAACACGAGCCCGCGTACGGAACCCGCGTTCGCGCCCAGTGCCATGCGCACGCCGATCTCACGCGTGCGCTGCGCGACCGAGTACGCCAGGACGCCATACAGGCCGATCGCCGCCAGCAGCGTCGCGAGGAGCGCGAACGCCACCGTCAAGGTGCTGATCATGCGGTCGAGATAGACGTTCTCGCGCACCTGCTGCGACAGCGATTCGAGCGATTCGAGCGGCAGATTCGGGTCGATCGTCTGCATCGCCGATCGGATGGCGCGAATGCTCTGGTCCGTCCGCAAGCCCGTACGCACGTAGAACGTGTTTTCGCCCTGAAGCTCCGACTGCGCCAACGGAAGGAAGTAGACGGGCGGAATATTGTCCTTCACCTGCGAATATTTCGAATTTTTTGCCAACCCCACGATCTCGATGTTTAAAGAATCATTATACACGGACATATGCTTGCCCACCGCATTGCGGCCGAGATTGAACTTCTTCGCGAACGCCTCGTTCACGATGGCCACTCTCGTGGCGCCCGCCTTGTCCGCCGCGGTGAAGTCGCGCCCCGCGAGGAGCGGCACGCCGAGCACGTGGAAGTAGTTCGGCCCCACGTTGCTGTAGCGCGAGATGTCGTCGGTGTCGGCCACTTTCCTGAATCCTTCGACCGACACATACCGGCTCCGGTTGTTGCCTCCGAGCAGCGGAACGGTGGACGACGTAACGCCTCGCACGCCGGGAAGCGCCGCGAGCGTTTGCTCGACACGGTCGTACAGCGCCATGGTGCGAGCGCTGTCGTAACCGCTGCGCGCCGGCGAGACGCCGAACTGCACGACGTGCTCGATGTCGATCCCGAGATCGACGCGGCTGATGTTCCGGAGGCTCTCGATGAAGAGTCCCGCCCCGATCAGGAGCGCCATCGAGAGCGCGATCTGAACGGTGACCAGCGACGTGCGGAAGCGTTCCGCGCCGCGATCGCCGGCGAGCTTGCCGGAGTTATTGCGCAGCGCCGTCACCAGGTCGGGCCGCGTGCTCGAGAGCGCGGGCGCGAGCCCGAAGAGCACTCCGGTCGCCAGCGAGACGACTGCGGTGAACGCGAAGACCTGCGTGCTCAGATGAAAGTCGTACGCCCGGGCGGCCTCGGTCGACAACAGTGCGGTGATTCCGTCCAGCGTCCAGTATGCGATGACGATGCTCACGATGCCGCCAAGCACGGCGAGCAGCAGTGACTCGGTGAGGACCTGCGTGATGAGCTGCCACCGCGTGGCGCCGAGCGAGAGCCGCACCGCCATCTCCGTGGTGCGGTTCGCAGCGCGCGCCAGCAGCAGATTGGCAATGTTGGCGCAGGCGATGAGCAGCACGATGCCGGTGACGGCGAAGAGCAGTGTGAGCGGCAGCCGTGACGCCGTGATGGCCGAGCTCTGGCCTCTGCGCCCGTCGCTGAGCGTGATGAGCTGGGCGCGGAATCGCGCCGCGGTCTGGCCGCCCAGGCCTTTGATCCGCGGCGCCTCGACGTCGTTGATGATCGCGTGATAGGTGGGGTTCAGCGACGCCGCAGCTTGCTCCGTCGTAGCGCCCGGCGCGAGGCGGCCGAAGATGTACACGAAGTGCTCGTCGCGGTCGGTTTCGACGCCCTTCCATCCGTCGATCATGAGGCCGGCCATGCTGATCGGGACGAACACGTCCGGCCGCACGCCCAGGGTCGTGCCGCTGAACCCTCGCGGTGCAACACCGATGATCGTCAGCGACTGCCCATTCACCGTGATCTGTTTACCGAGCACCGCCGGGTTCCCCCCGAGGGCGTTTTGCCAGAACGCGTAGCTCAGTACGGTCACGTAATTCCCCTCGATCGGCTGATCGACCGTCCGGTCGAGCAGGCGTCCGAGCGCCGGCTGAATGCCGAGCACCGGGAAGTAGGATCCCGATACCAAAACCCCATCGCCGGTGATCGGAGTCTGCCCGGGCATGGCGAGGCTGACGTTGAACGGCATGTGCCCGGCGATCCCGCTGAACGCCGTCTTCGGCGCCGCCAGCTCCAGGTCGCGGAACATCGGGTAGTCGTAGGCCTCGTCGCAGTCGCCGGCCGCGCCGCAGTTGTAATACGTCACTTGCGGGCCCGGACTGGCGAAGTTGACCAGGCGATCGGGGTGGGCAACCGGTAGCGGCGCGAGCAGGATCTCGTTGAACAGCGAGTAGATCCCGGCGTTCGCGCCGATCCCCAGCCCGAGCGACAGGATGGCGACGATCGTCACGAACGGCGTTTTGAACAGCGTGCGGAACGGGAGCTCGAGACGGCGAATGGCGGAATGCATTGCCGAATGGGTTGAGGGAGCGGCGTTGAAGGCTGCGGGGTACCGGATCGACCAGCGCGTCGGCCGACATCACCGGTCAGTGAGACAGTCCGGCGGTCTCGAACGTTGGCAGGCTCAGTGATGTTCAGCGATGTTCCGAAGCGCTCGCTCCCGCGAGAGTGTGCGCCTGGCGCGGCTGGTAGCTGCCTACCTCCGTGCCGAAACTGATTGAGAGGCGGTTCCAACCGTTGATCGTAATGATCGCCAGCGTGAGGTCGACCAGTTCCTTCTCGTCGAAATGCTCGCGCGCGCTCGCAAACAGCTCGTCGGAGACGCCGCCGGGGATGAGCGTCACGGCTTCCGTCCACGCGAGCGCCGCACGCTCGCGGGGCGTGTAGAACGGTGCGTCGCGCCACGCACTCAGCACATAAATGCGTTGCTCCGTCTCGCCCGCGACGCGCGCATCCTTGGAGTGCATGTCGAGGCAGTACGCGCAGCCGTTGAGTTGCGAAGCGCGGAGCTTCACCAGCTCGAGGAGCGAATGCTCGAGCCCTGAGCTTTGCGTGTACTGTTGCAATGCCTTCATCGCATGCACCGCGCCGGGCGCGATGTGCGAATAGTCGACTCGACGTGTCATTGGTGTTCCTCGCAGTACGACTCTCAAGTCCGACTTACGGCGCGGACTGCTCGCCGCGCAGCTCGTCCCATGCTGCGGCTTCCCATTCGCGCTCGAGCGCACGGCCGCCGGGCCGGCGGGGATTTCTCGTGCCCGGCAGATGCCAGTGCGCTCGCTGCCCTGGGACGGGTCCGCCGAGGCGCTCGCTCGGCGTTTGCCGCGTGGCGCCGCCCTCGCCGGGATGCGCCATCGCTTCTGCGAATCGCTCGACGTTCGTCGTGAGTTCGTCGAGGAATGCGTGCACGTTCGCATCGCCGATGTCGCGCACGAGCTTGGGGATCAAGCCTTTCATCAGGATCAAGCGCTCGCCCGGCGTCAGCGCTTGCGCGCGCCGGACGAGGTGTCCAATCTCGGCGCGGTCGAGCCACGCATAGAATGGACTTTCGCGCAACTGGTCGCTCTGTGCCATGTCTCCTCGCATTGCAGAAGAGGAAGGCGTCACGATGAATGTTCGCGCCGACGGGTGCCGGGCGGCGTGACGGATGTCTCACCGCCGCGCCGGCCCACGCAGCTCGCTCCTCGACGTCTAAGCTCGACGTCCACGCGGGCCGCGGCGAGCGCATCGGCGTTTGCCACGACTGTTAGGCGGCGATGACCTCCTCGAGCGCGCCGCACAGAGTTTCCCCGTCGACGTTGGCGGCGCGTGCGGCATCGGCAACGCTCAACCTGCCGCCGCAGCACGTGTCGAGTCCAAAGCGATGGAAGACCGGGCCCGTGGACGGATAGCGCGCGAGCACCGCGTTCACACTCAGCGAACAATCCAGATTCGGATGCGCAGGTCGAGCGCCAGCAGCGATGCTAACGCGATCGGCGCCATGCGTATTGGCGCACCTCGTATCGTTCGTGTTGTCGGGTGTCATCGTGTTCCTCGTGAACTCGTGAGTTGGATTGTGTCGATGTGGTCGAGAGTGGAATGGATTCCCTGAGTCCGTTCATTGCCGGCGTACGCCGAAGCCGTGGTGTTCGAGCGCGCGAACGACCTCTCGCACGTGCTCCGGCCCGCGGGTCTCGAGCTGCATCACGATCTCCACGTCTCGCACCGAGATGTCGGCGAAGGCGCGCGCGTGCGAGAGCTGGAGCACGTTGGCGCCCGCGGCCGCCACCAGCGTGGTCACGCGTGCGAGATTCCCTGGACGATCCGGCACCGTGATGGCGAGCATCGCGAGCCGCCCGTCAGTGACCAGGCCGCGGGCGATGATCCGCTCGACCATGTTGACATCGATGTTGCCGCCCGAGAGTACCATCGCGACGACATCGTGCTTGGCGATCGGCAGCTTGTCTGCAACCAGCGCCGCGAGCGGGACCGCACCCGCGCCCTCGGCCAACACTTTCTCGTGCTCGAGCAACAGGTGGATTGCCATCGCGATCTCGTCCTCGCCTACGCTCACGATGTCGTCGACGTATCGCTCGATGAGTGGAAACGGCCGCTCGCCCACACGCTTCACCGCGATGCCGTCTGCGAGCGTGTCCGCAGACTCGAGCTTTACGATGTGCCCGGCGGTGCGCGACGCGAGTGCGGACGGCGCCGCGGCGGCTTCCACGCCGAAGATCCTTACTGACGGACGCTGCTCTTTGATCGCGATGGCAATGCCCGAGATGAGACCGCCGCCGCCAATCGGCACGACCACTGCGGTGAGGTTCGCGTGCTGCTCGAGCAACTCGAGGCCGATCGTACCTTGGCCGGCGATCACGCGGTCGTCGTCGAAGGCGTGCACGAGGACGCGCGACTCCTCTCGTTCGAGACGCTTCGCTTCCGTGATCGCCTCGTCGAGCGTCGCCCCATGAAAGCGCACGTCCGCACCGAACCGGCGAGTGTTCGACACCTTGATGAGCGGCGTGTGCTCGGGCATCACGACTTGCACCGGAATACCAAGTCGCGCGCCGTGGTAGGCGACGGCTTGTGCGTGGTTGCCGGCGCTCGCGGTGACGACGCCGCGCACGCGTTCCTCGGTCGTGAGCGCGAGGAGGCGGTTCAACGCACCGCGATCCTTGAACGATCCGGTGCGCTGCAGGTTTTCGAGCTTGAGAAAGAGCGGAGCAGGGACGCGGTCGCGGAGCGCGAGCGCGGGTACGAGCGGCGTGTGCACGACGGTGGCAGCGATGAGCGCGCGGGCGCGCTGGATGTCGGCGAGCGTTGGCATGGCGGTGGAGTCGGGTGAACCGACGGTTCCACTCGTCGCGCCGACAACGCTCTTCTCGCGTATGCCAGCCATCTCAACCCTGCGGTCCACGAACAGAGCACTCATGCGCCTTGCGCATCGTTCCCCTCGGGCGATTCCCAATCGCAGGATAACCTCTATACCTGAGTATAGAGTCAAGGTGCAGCTCATGGGTTCAAATTTCGAGACCATCTTCGGTGCCATTGATGCTTACAGGCTTGTCGGTCGGCGTGCGCTTGGAGCTGGAGCGTTAGCCGGAACGAAGAGGGTCACAACTGATTGAGGAGATGATTTTCGATGAAGGCAATCGTGGTGATGGACCAGACTGCAGGCACGGCCGGGATGGAATTGACGGAGCGGCCCACACCGCAGGCAGCAATCAACGACGTCATTATCCAGGTTCATGCATCGGGCTTCGTCCCCACCGAACTGACGTGGCCGTCGACCTGGACCGATCGCGTCGGTCGCCAGCGCACACCGTCGATCCCGGGACACGAGATGGCCGGCGTGGTCACAGCCCTCGGTTACGGCACGACGGGTTTGTCGGTCGGACAGCGCGTGTTCGGGCTCGCGGACTGGTATCGCGACGGCACCCTTGCCGAGTTTCTGGCGATCGAAGCGCGCAACATCGCGCCGCTCCCGGGCGACGTCGACTTCACGGTGGGTGCCAGTCTGCCGATCTCAGGCCTTACCGCATGGCAGGGATTGTTTCAGCTCGGACGCCTCGAGGCGGGGCAGAGCGTCCTCGCGCACGGCGCGGCTGGCGCAGTCGGGTCGATGGTCACGCAACTCGCGCGATTGGCGGGCGCGTATGTCATCGGCACCGGACGCGTGGCAGACCGGCAGAAGACGCTCGACTTGGGCGCGCAGGAGTTCATCGACCTCGAGCACGACAGGCTCGAGGACGTCGGCGGCGTCGACCTCGTGTTCGATGTCATTGGCGGCGACATTGGGAAGCGGTCCGCGCGACTGATCCGACCCGGCGGAACGTTGGTGTCGATCGTCGGGCCGGTCGAGGCGCGGCCCGTCGACGGATTGGCGATCGACTTCGTCGTCGAGGCCGATCGTGGCCAACTGAACGAGATCGTGCAGCGCGTGCGGGACGGACGGCTGCGGACCAACATCGGTGCCGTCGCGCCCCTCGGCGATGCGGTCGCCACGTTCAATTCGACCAAGCGGCGGTCGGGGAAACCCGTCATTCGCGTGCGCCCGTAAGTCGAAGGCGTTTGCGAATTGCTCCAGCCGCGAAGGCGCGATATGCTCATAGCTTGGCAACAGCCGCTGACACGTGCACTCTCTCGATATCCAAGCATTGAGCCAGTCGGCGTCAGAGCGTGGGCTTTCGTGGGCGCATTTCCGGTCGCTCGTCGAACGGCTCACGGATGGGATCACCGTGCAGGCCCCCGACGGGGCACTGGTGTACGCCAATGAGCTCGGCGCGCGCCTGAGCGGATATTCGTCGCCCGCGGAGTTGTTGGCGGCGCCGGTCGGCGACTACGCTCGCAACTTCGACGTGATGGATCAGTCGGGTGCACCGATGCGTCTCGAGGATCTGCCGGGACGACGCGCGATCCGCGATGGAGAGGCGCACGGCATCCTTCAGGTCCTCGAGCGCGCAACCGGCCGGCGGCGCTGGAGGGACGTCAAGTCGTTCGCCATGCGCGACGATGCCGGACGCGTCGAGTTCGTCGTCAATGTCATCCGCGATGTAACGGGTTCGTTCGAGAGCCTGCGCGCAGCCGAGGCGCGAGAGACGATCGAGGCGCGCGCACGCGACCGCGCTGAATTTCTGTCGAGGGTGACGGCGCTCCTCAACGAGTCGCTCGACTGCGAGCAGACACTGCATCATCTGGCCGCCATGCTCGTGCCGAAGCTCGCGGACGTGTGCACCATCGACTTGCTCGATCGCCGGTCGGGCGCGCTGCGGCGCGTGGCGGTTGCCCACGAGCATCCGGCTGCGGTGCGCTGGTTGCTGGACGCGCGGTTCCCCCTCGACGCGGCGATGCCTAACGATATGCCCGATGTTCTGCGCACGACCGAGCCGACGGTGCGCACGGTGCAGTGGCATGACGGGCGGGCGGGGCACGATGCGGTGTGCGCCGATGGGTTTGAGCTGTGCCGCCGGCTCGACGGCGCGTCGGCCATGTTCGTCCCGATCCGAACGGCCGGCCGCACGGTGGGCGTCCTGACCCTGGTCGCGCCGGTGTCGGCGCGGTTCTCGGACGACGATCTCGCGTTTGCCACCGACATTGCGCGCGGTGCGGGCGCGGCGGTCGAGCGCGCGGAGCTGTACGCAGATGCGACCGAGCGCGCGCAATGGTTGTCGCGCCTGCAACAACTCACCGTTGGGCTTTCGCGCTCGGCCACGGTCGCCGATGCGATCGACACGTCGACGAACCTGGCGCGCCAGGTGTTCGAAGCGGACGCGGTCGGCCTGTGGCGTCTGAGCGGGGACCGCCGGTACCTCGAGCTGTGCGGCACGTACGGCGGCACCGACGCGTCGCGCCGGGCGGCGCAGCTCCTGCCGGTCGAAGCGGAGTTGCCGCCTAACGCTGTGCTCGCGTTCGGCGAGCCGCTGATGCTCGAGACGCCCGACGCGATCTGCGAGCGCTTTCCGGAGATGCGGGACATGGTGCGCGTGCTGCGCATCGGCGCCATTGCCAACGCGCCGGTGAAAGTCGCGGGAGACATCATCGGTGTGCTGGCGTTCCGCTACAATTCGCCGCGCACGTTCAACGCCGACTATGTGACGGCGTTCTCCACGTTCTCGAAAGAGCTCGGGCAGGCGCTCGACCGTACACGGATCCACGCCGAGTTGACGGACGCAAAACGCTCGGCCGACGAAGCGAGAAAGGCGGCGGAGGCGGCGAACGGCGCCAAATCCGCCTTCCTGGCCACGATGAGCCACGAGTTGCGCACGCCGATCAACGCGATTCTCGGATTCACCGATCTGCTCCAGCTCGGCATCGGCGAAGACCAGCAGCCGGCGCGCGCCGACTATGTCCAGCGGATCAGAAAGAATACCGAGCACCTGCTCGAGCTGATCAACGACATTCTCGACCTGTCGAAGGTGGAAGCGGGGCAGCTCGTCATCGACAGTGCCGAATCCGTGGCCGTCGATGTCATCGACGAGGCCTTGGCGGTCGTGCGGCACCAGGCGAACGCACGGGGCGTCGAGCTCTCCGCGCAGTGCGCGCCGGACACGCGCTACGTCGGCGATCCGCTGCGCGTGCGGCAGGTGCTGTTGAACCTCTTGTCTAACGGAATCAAGTTCACGCCGGCTGGCGGCCGCGTCACGCTTGCCTGCGCGGCGAACGGCGCGACGACGGCGTTCAGCGTCATCGACACCGGAATCGGCATCGACGCCAAAGATCTCGAGCGCATCTTCGAGCCGTTCGTCCAGACGGCGTACGTCTATACGCGCGAGTCTGGAGGGACCGGGCTGGGACTGGCGATCAGCCGCCGTCTTGCGCAGTTGATGGGCGGCCGGCTCAGCGTCGAGAGCGTCGTTGGGCAGGGAGCGACGTTCACGCTCACGCTTCCTGCGCGGGAGCGTCGCCGGCGCCGCCGGTAGCATAGCGGGCCGCGGTTTCCTGGGGCCGGAACCCGGGCGCCGTGTCTCGGGCGCGGGCGATCGGAGCCCCGGGCGCGTCCGTTAGGCGTGCGTCGCCCGCGCCGGCGCGCTCGCACCTGGCTGCGGCCTCGACGACGATGGTCGCTGCGTCCGCGATGGACACGCGTCCCGTGTTGATGAGCACGTCGTAGAGCAGCTCGCTCCGCCAGTTCTGATGAAAGTGCCGCTGGACGTAGGCCTGCCGGTCGGCATCGGCGCGGCGCAGCATTGTCATTGCGCCGGCAGCGTCGATGCCGAAACGCTGCATCACCCGCTCGACCCGCGCCTCCACTGGAGCGACGACGCGAACGTGCAGCGCGTCGTCACGGCCGGCGAAGATGCATTGCGCCCCGTGCCCGACGACGACTAACGGCGGCGACTTGCCGGCCTCGACGATCGCGGCACGCGTGGCCTCGGCGATGCGATCCGCCGTCACTACATCGGTTGCCGGCGGAAACGAAATCATCTCCGACTGCGGCATGATGAGGACGGCGGCGATGCGCGCTGCCAGTGACGGCGGATGCTCGTCGAGGTGCTCGACCGTGGTGTGGGCGCACCGGAGGCGCTCCGCGACGCGGTGGATGAGCTCCTGATCCAGCACCGGCCAGCCGAGTTGAGCGCCTACTGCGGCGGCCAGCTCGCTTCCTCCGGCCCCGAATTCCCGGCTGACGGTGATGAGACGCGTCTGCGCGATTCTCACTCGAGCACCTTGCCTGACGACGGGTACGATCCTGCTCGAAGGGGTTGCAGGCGACGTGCCGACGAGAAATCCCTCAGCAGTGTGTCAGAACTTGATGATTCGGCCGTCGGCGGCAAGAGTCGATGGAAAATCGCCGGAAATCGCAAGCTCAGCAGTTGACGCCGGTCGAGGCACTCGCGAACGTGCGCGTAATGCGACTTCGCGCCGTCCCTGTCTCGAGAGTCGATCGAATCGCGAGCACTGCGGCTGCGTCCGGGATGACGATCGCCGCCGCGCTTCTCGTGTTCACGAGCGCCCCGTCTCGTTTCGTGCCTGTAGCCGCGCCGGCGGGATCGCACGAGGCCGATCCGGATGCGCAGCGCATCGCGTACGTCCGTCCACTGCCGACCGCGGCGCTGCCACCGGTTCGGCCGGTGGTGCGGTCTCGGACACCGGTGCGACCGCGGACGGCGGCGCCCCCAACCGACGAGCGCCGCGCGAGAGAACCGCGGCCTAACGCTGCGGTGGCGGACTCGAGTGCCGGAACGCAGGCGCCGGACAGGACGAGTCCGCCATCGGTGTCGCGCTTCGAGCGGGAATGGACGGCGCACGGCATTTCGCCGCTGCTGCTGCCCAACGGGGGCGGCGCCCGGGCGTCCGGCGGCTCGGCGCACGTCCCGTCGGCGTTGTTCACGGTGCCGCCGCAAGCGGACCGGGATGCGCAGCTCCGGGCGCAGGCGATGGCGGACATGGCGGCGAAGGCGGCCGGCGCGCCGATGTCGCCGTCGGCTCGCGGCGGCGTGACCCTCGACGCGCCGATACCGTTCGGCGGGCCGTCGCGTGCCCAACGGAAGCGTGACAGCACCATCAATGCGCAGACGAAGGCCGCTTTGCAGCGGATCTGGCAACGGCTGGATTCCATCGCGGCGGCCCGCCGGCGGCACCACGCCGATTCGGTTGCCGCCGGCCGCGCGGAGCCGTAGCGCGTGCGCGCGTTCGCCCTAACGGAAGCGAGGCGGCTGCGCGCGTGAGCGCCGACTCGCCATCGCCCGTGGCCGCCATGTACGAGCGGTTGCGGGCGCTCGCGCCCGGTTGGGCAGTGGAGGTCGGGCGCCCGATGGACGGGGGATGGATCCGCGGCGACGATTTTCGGGATGCCACGACCGGTCCGTTCAGCGCGCTGCTCGAGCGCATCGGGGCGCGTTCCCGGACGGATGATCGGCGGACCATCGCCGGCTCCTTCGCGCTCCACTTCGGTTGGACGTCTGCGATGGTGATCGCTCCGTATCTGCGATTCGGCTGCGTTCCCGATTGCGCGCTGGAGAACATCGCGGTGCGGTTCAACCGGTCGGCGTACGTGGATGCCACCGCCGTGTACGAAGCGCGAGGCACGGTGGCGGCGGCGCATCCGTCGGCAGCGCAGGGATCGATGCGAGTGGTGCCGGACGAGGCGGCGCTGCTCCGCACGCTGCGCGACGGGCTGGCGGCGCAAGGGGCGCCGGTGGTCGACGCGTTGTATCGCTGGTCCGGGTTTGCGGAGCGAGCGAGTTGGGGCGTGCTCACGTCGCTCTGGGCGACGCACTTCATCGCCTTCTGGCCGGATCACGATGATCAGCGGCCTCTGGCGCGATTGCTGGACGCGTTCTTTTCCGGCGACGATGTGGTCGCCGAGATGCGGCCGGCGATCACGCCGGTCGCATCGGGCGCGGCCGTGCATCTGCATCTGCGCCGCGCGAGCTGCTGTCGCTTCTACCTCGTTCCGGGCGGCGGGCTCTGCGCCAGCTGTCCGTTGGGCGCGGCGTGAGTACGGCGGGCGGTGACGGCGCCTGAGCTCGTCGGCGGCTCGAGCTTGACGCGACAGGTAGCCAACTGCATATTGCTGCCGTCTACCTGTAGCGGACTGACTATGCCGCGCGACGATGCCGCGGGCGGCCGTGGGCCGCTCGGCGCCGGAACCCTGGAGATGCTGATCCTCAAGTCGCTGAGCGCCGCGCCGATGCACGGCTACGCGATCGCGCAGCACATCGAGCGGCTCTCGCAGGATGTGCTCTCCGTCGAGCAAGGGTCGCTCTACCCGGCGCTCGAGCGGCTGCAAGTGAAAGGATGGGTCACCTCCAGGTGGGGACCGACGCCCACCGGCCGCCAGGCGCGCTACTACACCATCACCGCCGCCGGCCGCAAACAGCTCGGCGAACGCACGGCGGAGTACAAACGCATCGCGCTCGCCGTCGGGCGCGTGATGCGCGGCGCCTAACGCATGTCACGCCTCGACGGCCTCCGCTATCGCCTCGGCGCGCTGCTCCATCGCTCGCGTCGGGCGCGCGACCGCGCGCGCGAAATGCAGTTCCACCTCGAGCTGGACGCGTCGCAGCGCGCGCACGCGGCGCACGGATCACTCTCGCCGCGCGACGCCGAGCTGGCGGCGCGCCGGCGCTTCGGCAACCTCACCTACCTGGGTGAGGAGGCGCGCGGCATGTCCGCGCCGGTCTGGCTCGACACCATCGAGCGCGACGTCCGCTTTGCCCTGCGCAGCATGCGACGCGCGCCGGGGATCACGACGGTCATCGCGCTGTCGCTCGCGCTCGGCATCGGTGTCAATGCGAGCATTTACTCGCTGATCGATGCGGTGCTGAATCGCGAGCTGCCGGTGAAAGATCCCGGCGCGCTCGTCATCGTCGGCGATCCGGGCAACGTGTATTCGCGGGGCCACGGGACGCCCGACGGCAAGTCGTACTCGTACCCGCTCTACCTCGACGTGCGCGGCGACGCGCGCGCCTTCACCGGACTCGCGGCGGTGGGCGAAGCGGGCCGCGTCGACGCGCGCATCGGCCAGCGCTCGGCGGAGTCCGAACATCCGGTTGGGCGAATGGTGAGCGGGAATTATTTCGCGGTGCTGGGCGTCGGCGCCGCGCTCGGCCGCACGTTCGACAGCACGGCGGACGCGCCCGGCGCGCCGCCCCAGGCGACGATCAGCTACGACTACTGGGTTAGGCGGTTCGGCAGGGATCCGGCGGTCGCGGGCCGCGACATCGTCGTCAACGGCGTGCGCCTCACGATCACCGGCGTCGCGGCGCGCGGATTCACAGGCGACGTCGTGGGGCAGTCCACGGACCTCTATCTTCCGGTCGCGCTCAACGACCGGATGCATCCGAACGTCCCGATCCTGCGCGACCGCCGCATGATGTGGCTGCTGCTCATCGGCCGCGCCAGGCCAGGCCTAACGCTGGACGAGGTGCGCGCCCGAACGACCCCGGCGGTGCGGTCGGCCGTTCTCGCCGCGGCCACGGCCGACGAGCTGGCGGAGATCAAGGATCGCGGGCTCACGATCGCGTTTGCGCCGGGTGCACGCGGCTTGTCCGGCGTGCGCGAAACGTTTCGCGCTCCGCTCATCGCGCTCATGCTCGGCGTCGCATTGCTCCTGTGCATCGTGCTGGTCAACGTCGCCAACGTGCTGCTGGCCCGCGGCCTCGCGCGCCGGCGCGAAATCTCGCTCCGCTTGTCGCTGGGTGCAGGCCACGCGCGTGTCGTCCGCCAACTCCTAACGGAGAGCGCCGTGCTGGCGGTCGTGAGCGCCGCGCTGGCGGTGGTCGTTGCCTGGTGGGGCAGCCGCATGCTCCTGCTCATGGCGGCGGATGGCGATGCGATCTCGCTCGAGGTCGGACCCAACGCGCACGTGATCGCGTTCACGCTCGCCGTCTCGATGGCCTCGGCGCTCGCATTCGGATTGATGCCGGCGCTCCGCGCGTCGCGTGTCGACCTCGCCTCCGTGCTGCGCACGACGGGCCGGTCGATCGCGCACAGCGCGCGCTTCGGCAGGACACTCATCGCCTGCCAGGTCGCGCTGTCGCTGTTGCTGCTGGTGGGCGCGTCGATCCTCACGCGGAGCCTGGTGAAGACGGAGTCGCAGCCGTTGGGCTTCGATCGCGACCACCTGATCGTGGCCGACCTGGACATTGCGACGCCGGGCTACGCGTCCGAGCGTCTCGCGAGCGCGGTGCACGCCTTGCACGACCGGGTGTCGTCGGTTCCGGGAGTCGCGCGTGTGACGTATTCGATGCTCGGCATTTTTTCCGGGAGCGAATGGCACACTACGGTCAGCGTCCCCGGCTGGGTCGGCGCCGCCATCCGCGACAGTTCCTGTGCGGCGGACAGAGTCGGCGCTGGATACGCGCAGACCATCGGCGCACGGTTAATTCATGGTCGTGACGTGGGACCGCAGGACGAAGGCACGCCGCCGCGAACCGCGCTCGTCAACGAGTCGTTTGCGCGATTCTATTTTCACGGCGCGAATCCGGTTGGGCAGTTGGCGCGATTCGATGATTCGAGCATCGTCCAGATCGTGGGCGAAATCGCGGACGTGCGGTCACAGTCGCTGGACACGACGAGCGCGCCCAGCGTCGAGCGCCGCATCTATATCCCGTACCTCTACAAGAGCGGGACGACGAAGTTCGCGCAGCCCACCGAGCTTCGGCTCCTCGTCCGCACGACGGGCGATCCGGCGCGGCTGCTGCCGTCGGTTCGGCGCGCGATCACGGCGACGGACCCGGCCATCGTGATCGACGACCTCCAGACGGTGCCGCAGCTCATCCGCTTTTCGATTCGAGACGAGCGCCTGGTCGCACGGCTGGCGACGGGACTCGGCGCGCTCGCACTGATGTTGGCCGCCATCGGATTGTTCGGCGTGATGAGCTACAGCGTCGGGCGCCGGACCACCGAAATCGGCGTCCGGTCTGCGTTAGGCGCGCGCCGCTCTGTCATCGCATGGATGGTGCTCCGCGACGGACTCCGTCCCGTCGCCGTCGGCGTGGTGCTCGGACTCCCGCTGTCGCTCCTCGCGGTGCGGCTGCTCGAGCACCACCTCAACGACATCTCGAGCGACCCGGCATCGATCGCGGCGGCGGTCGCCGTGCTGCTCGTGGCTGCGGTCGCCGCGGTGCTCGTCCCGGTAAGGCGGGCAACGCGGATCGATCCGATCGGTGCGTTGCGCGACGACTGATCCGGAACGTTGCGTGAGATGCCTTGCGGCGGCGGCATGCCACCCCGCCGCTACGGAATCTCTGTGCGCGGGCGCAGGTTATGCCGAGCTCGATGGCCGGTGATTTCCCACAACCGACTCCCGATGATCGTTTCCGAACAACCTGGCACTGCCGACCGCAACAGCCGCGCGCTCTCGCTCCTGCGCATCGCCGTGGGGATACTGTTCCTCATCTTCGCCGAGTACAAGGTGGTGGGCACGCAGTTCACGTTAGGCGGCGGCTTCGCCGGGTGGATTCATCGCTTTCTGGCCGATGGTGCGGCGTATCCGTTCATGCGGCCGGTCCTGCGGGGATTCGTGCTCACGCACCAGGTGCCGATCGCCGTTCTCGTGGCATACGGAGAGCTCGCGATCGGGCTCGCCTTGTTGTTGGGCATCCTGGCTCGCACGGCCAGCGTGGCCGGATTCATCTACATGATGGCCCTGCTGTTTTCCTCCAACTATCCGGGCGCGAACGTCGCACCGTGGCAGTATTTTGGCGCGGCGCTGGATCACCTCGTGCTGGCGATGTGCTTTGCGACGTTCGTCATCAGCCGGCCGGTCGCGTTTTCACTGACCGCCGCCCTCGGCGCCCGACGGGCCGTGGTCGGGACGCCGGTGATGGAGCGCATCCGCGAAGTGCGCGGCGCACGGGTCTCACCCATCGTCGTGCCGAGTGGTGATCGCGGCCCCGGCGATGACGGCGCCGACCACGGCGGCGCCTAACGTGAGCCACGGCTTCCGTTTTGCCATCCACAGCTCGACGCTCGATGAGCGCGACCGGTCGTCGAATCGGCCGTGCGCGGCGAAATCGCCGGACACCGGATGCCAGAGGTTGTCGGGGCGATCCGGTTCCACCGGCGTCCGGGTTTCCTCGGCCGCGTAGCCGCTCCTGCCGAGGTCGCGGTCGATGTACGCCGGCACGAGCTTCTCGCCCACCACCGCTTTGATCGTGGACCAGCTCACGAGGAACTCGCGTCCGACGTCGTGCCTAACGGCATGGTGCACGGCATCGGCGCCCACCTCGGGTTGATAGATCGGCGGCACGGGTTGGGGCTGGCGGGGCAGGCGGCTCTTCGCCCAATCGAACTGCGGCGTATTCATCGCCGGCATCTGCACCATGGTCGTGCGCACCTTGCTGCCGTCGTGGATGAGCTCGCTGAGCAGCGACTCGTGAAATCCCATGATCGCATGTTTGGACGCGCAGTACGCCGACTGCAGCGGAATGCTGCGGTGCGCCAGCGCCGAGCCGACCTGGATGATCACGCCGCGGTTGCGCGGCAGCATCCGCTTGAGCGCCGCCAGCGTGCCGTGAACGTACCCGAGATAGGTGACTTCGGTGACGCGGCGAAACTCCGCGGCGCTCATCTGCTTGATCGGCGAGTAGACGGACACCATGGCGTTGTTGATCCAGACGTCGATCGGGCCGAGTTCCGCCTCGACGCGCGCCGCGGCGGCTTCGACGGCGTCGGCGTCGGCGACGTCTAACGGAAGCATCAGCGCGCGTCCGCCGAGCGACTCGACCTCGAAGGCCGTTTGCTCGAGGCGTTCGCGGCCGCGCGCGATGAGCCCGATGGCCGCGCCGTCGCGCGCAAACCGCCGGACGATCGCCCTGCCTAACCCTGCCGACGCACCGGTGACGACGATGACTTCTTTCATGGCCCTCCTCGGTCCAGAGCGCGCTTCAGGACTTCCGCCAGGTGCAGCGGCCGCCGGTTGGTGGTCTGCACGATCTGCTCCCGGCAGCTGAACCCATCGGCGATGATGAGCGTATCTTCGTCCGCGTGCCGCACCGCGGGCAAGAGCACCCGTTCGGCGCAGGCGATCGACACGCGATACTGTGCGCCCCGCTCGTAACCGAACGCACCCGCCATGCCGCAGCAGCCCGCATCGAGCAACCTGGAGTCGAGGCCGGTCTTGTCAAACACCGTGCCGATCTCATCGAAGCCGGGGATCGACTTGTCGTGGCAGTGCCCGTGCACGAGCGCTTTCTCACGAGGCCCGCAGCGAGCGCCGGGGGAGGAAACGCGTCCCCCTTGTCGATCGCGCGAATGGGTAGCACTTTGGCGTTAGCGCCCGAGTGCGCGATTCAAGCCGAGCGTGCATTGTGGATTCGCGCATGTAGGGCCTCGAGTGCAGAGGCACCCGATGGCCGGCAATGACGGACGGATGCTTCCGGATGAGGCGGAGCGGCTCCTGACGGAGCTGTGGCTTCGGCTATTGGCGAGCGACGCACGAGAACCATCGCGCCGTGAGCTCGCCGATTTCACGCGCCCGGTATGCGCAATCGCGCGCGCGGCCGGACTGCTTCCCGAAGAATTGATCGTGGCCGTAAAGAAAAGTTGGGGTTCCCGCCACGAGCTACGGCCCCCCGGTCAACGCCGTCGTCTGGAAGAAGTGCTCAGCGATGTCATCACGGCGTGCATCGACGAGTTCTATCGCTCCGAGCCGCGCGCCGCGTTGGAGCCTGCGCACCGCGATGCGCGACGGCAGCGTTAGGCACCTCGACGCGCGGTCAGTCGTTGCCTGCGCGCGCCGCCGATTGCAACGACAGCGTGAAGGCGGACCCGCCGCCCTCCGTGCTCCGAACGCGGAGATCGCCGCCCATGCCGCGCGCCAAGTCCCGGCTGATCGCGAGTCCGAGCCCCGTACCTTCGGTGCTGTGCGTCAGCTTCCGATGGATTTGCACGAACGGGTCGAACACGATGTCCTGACGGTCGCGCGGGATGCCGATGCCGGTGTCCCACACGCGGAGTAAGACGACCCCGTCCGGGGTATCGCCCGTTGCGCGGCGCGGCGTGTCGATCTCGATGTGACCGCCGGCGTCCGTGAACTTCATGGCGTTCGACAAGAGGTTGAGCACGATCTGCTTGATTTTTTCCCGGTCGCCGCGCGCCA
The DNA here is from genome assembly GCA_036273715.1 of Gemmatimonadaceae bacterium. NCBI lineage: Bacteria > Pseudomonadati > Gemmatimonadota > Gemmatimonadia > Gemmatimonadales > Gemmatimonadaceae > Gemmatimonadaceae bacterium. Next base: position 35,048 of record DASUHB010000004.1, on the reverse strand, counting down.
CGACTTCGCGCGAGACGCGCACCTCGGACGTCAGCTGGCGGCCGACGAGCATCGGATGCACCATCGTCAGCACTTCCTGCACGACCTCCCACGGCCTGACATCGTCGAGCTGGTACTCCACGCGGCCGGCTTCGAGCTTGGCGAAGTTGAGAATGTCGTTGATGAGCGACAGCAGGTGCGCTTCGCTCCGCTGAATTCTGCCTAACGCTTCGTGCTGGCCGGCGGTGACCGGGCCATGGATGCCCATGTCGAGCAGCTCGGCGTGTCCAGCAATCGCGTTGAGCGGCGTTCGGAGCTCGTGGCTCATTGCCGCCAGGAAATCCGATTTGGCGCGATTCGCTTCCTCCGCATCCGCCCGTGTGCGCTCGGCTTCGCGGCGGGCGCGCACGAGATCGGTGACTTCGACGGCGTGGAAAAACAGCGCTTCGACCGTATCCTCGCTGCCGCGGATGGGCTGACACACGAAGTTGTAAAAGTGTTCTTCGGCGACGCCGTCGTTGTCGGCATCGAATTCGGCGCGAAACTCGCTCGCGGCGAAGGGCCGGCCGGTTTCGTACACGGTGTCGAAGGCCTCGTAGACGCCCTGTCCGACGAGATCCGGAATCGCTTCGTGCACCGGCTGGCCGAGCACCGGGCGGTTGCCGACCATGGCGAGGTACGCCTGGTTGGCGATCTCGAAGACGTGATCGGGGCCGCGCAGCACGGCGATGGCGGCCGGGGCTTGCACGAACAAGCTGCGAAAGCGCGCCCGCTCGGATTCGATCGCAACGCGCAGGCGCTGCTCGTCATCGGCGCGTCGGCGCTCGTGCGCGAGGTCGCGCGCGCGGCGCACCTGGGAGTCGACGCGCGAGAGGAGCTCCTTCGCGCTGAACGGTTTCACGAGGTAGTCGTCGGCGCCGGCGTGCAGTCCTTCCACCCGGGCTTCTTCGCCGGCCCGCGCCGACAAGAGGATGAACGGCACCGAGGCGACGCGCTGATCGGCGCGGACCGCACGCAGCAGCTGGAAGCCATCCAGCTCGGGCATCATGACGTCGCTCAATACAACGTTAGGCCGGGCGATGCGGATCGCATCGAGCGCCTCGGCTCCGTTAGACACTGGGACCACTCGCATGCCGCGCTCGCGCAGCAGGCGCGTCACGTACTCGCGCATGTCGCCGTTGTCGTCGGCGACCACCACCGTCGGATGCTGGACGACCGGGTCGGCGCTCGCCGGCGAGGCCGCGGCGTCCCGATCGGGTGCCGAGGTGTCGGTGGGCAGCCAGCGCAGCGCCTCTTCGACGTAGGTGGCAGTGACGGAGACGGTGCGCTCGAGGTCGTGCTCGCGATGCGGCTCGCGTGTCACGCGATCGGGCGGAAGGTGCGCCGCGCCGAACGGGATCGCGACGGTGAATGCGGTGCCGTATCCCGGTGTGCTCTCGACGTCGATCGTCCCGCCCTGCAGCTTCACCAGCTCCTGCACCAGCGCCAGCCCGATGCCGGTGCCTTCGTGCGTCCGGCTGCGCGCGTTAGGCACGCGGTGGAAGCGGTCGAAGATGCGCGCCAGCTGGTCGGAGGGAATCCCGACGCCGCTGTCGCGCACCACCAGGCGCGCCCGGTGATCGTCGGAATCGACCGTCACGCGAATCTCGCCTTCGAAGGTGTGCTTGAACGCGTTGGACAGCAGGTTCAGCACCACTTTTTCCCACATGTCGCGATCGATGAACACCGGCTCGGGCAGCGCGCCGCCCTCGACGACGAGCCGCAGATCCGCGCGCTCGACGGCCGAGCGGAAGCTCGACGCGACTTCTGCCGTGTAGGCGGCCAGGTCGGTCGGCTCGTATACCGCCTGCATGCGCCCGGCCTCGATGCGCGAGAAGTCGAGCAGGGAATTCACGAGCTTGAGCAGGCGCAGGCCGTTGCGGTGGACGATGCCTAACCGTTCGCGGTTGGCGCTGGTCGTGTGCTGGTCGGTGAGGGCCTCTTCGGCCGGCGCGAGCAACAGCGTGAGCGGGGTGCGAAACTCGTGGCTGACGTTCGAGAAGAACGCGGTCTTCGCACGGTCGAGGGCGAGCAGCGCGTCGGCGCGCTCGCGCTGCGCGTCAAACGCCTGCGCGTTGCCGATGCCCGCTGAAATCTGTGACGCGACGAGCTTGAGAAATCGACGGTAGTCGTCGTCGATCTGTCGCAGGGGATTGATACCCGCGATCAGAACGCCTGCGGGTCGGCTGTCACCCTGGGCGGCGATGGGGAGGACGGCCGCCCGCGTCGGTGGCCGCCGCCATCGTCCGGTGAGGGATGCCCCGAAGCTCGAGGGCAGGTCCAGCAGGCGGAAGGTCGCGTCCTCGGATTGCGCCACGGCCTCCGGAAAGAAGGCTCCGTCCGTCGCCACGATCCACGGCGCGGGCGAAGCGCGTTGGGCATAGAGTCCCGACACCGCGGTTAGGACGGCTCGCGATGGGTCGCCGGCGTCGATCAAGTACACGAGCGCCAACGGGACGTCACGCGGATTCTCGTCGATCGCCTTGGCGGCGAGCCGGCACGCGTCTTCCGCCGTGCGCGCTTCAGATGACTTGGCGGCGATATCGCGGAGCAGGGCCGTCTGCCGTTCGCCGATGACGCGCCGGGTGTCATCGGTGTTCGCACAGATGATGCCTCCCGTGTTACCTGCGTCATCCGGTACGGGGCTATACGAGAAGGTGTAGTACGTCTCCTCCTCGTAGCCGTTGCGCTCCATGATGAGGAGCTGTGCTTCGACGTACGTCCCGCGGTCGCCACGCATGGCGGTCGTCAGCATCGGACCGATCACATCCCACACCTCGTGCCAGATGACCGACGTGGGCTGACCGAGCGCGTGCGGATGACGGCCGCCGATGATGGGTCTGTAGGCGTCGTTGTACATGAAGATCAGCTGCTCACCCCAGCCGATCCAGATCGGCTGGCGCGATGTCAGCATGATGCGCACGCACGTCTTGAGACTCTGCGGCCACTGGTCGGGGCAGCCCAGCGGCGTCGACGCCCAGTCGAACGTGCGCATCCGCTCGCCCATCTCGCCTCCACCGGCAAAGAGCGAGCTGTTCCGATCCGCGTCCAACTCCGCGGATGGGCCTGTGGCCTCCACGTTTCCTGAGGCAGATTTCATGCAGCGTCTCGAAGTAGACAATACGCGTATCTCTCAAAACTCGGACCAGCGTGCGGAACCGCTTGGGAAGGCGATGAACGTGCGGTCCAACGACCGTGTGGACGCCGGCGACCGCGGAGACGCGGAGACGCCGGGCCGTTTCGGCGAGGCGCCGCGCGGATTTCGGCTGCCGTCTGCCACGCGGGTCGGGCCGGTGCGGCTCGACATCGCCGATTTGGGGCGGTCGCTCGACTACTACACGCGCGTCATCGGCCTCCGGGTGCTCGATCGCGGCGCGCGTCACGCGTCGCTCGGAGCTCACGGTTCCGTTAGGCCGCTGGTGTTGCTCGACGAGCGCCGCGGCGCCGCTCCGGCGCCGCGCCGAGGCCGGCTCGGCCTCTATCACTTCGCGATCCTGCTGCCCGATCGCGCCTCGCTCGGCCGGTTCGTGCGACACCTGGCTGCATCCGGCGAACGCGCCGGGTCGGCGGATCACCTGGTGAGCGAAGCGTTGTACCTGCAGGACCCGGACAACCTCGGCATCGAGGTGTATGCCGATCGCCCGCGAGACACATGGCGGCGGCAGGGCGGGCAGGTGGTGATGGCCACCGATCCCATCGACGTGGCGGGCCTGCTGGCGGCCGCGGGGGATACGGCCTGGACCGGGATGCCGTTAGGCACGGAGATGGGACACGTGCACCTCCACGTCGGCGACATCGATCGGGCGGCGGCCTTTTACGCCGATGGCCTGGGATTCGACCGGACGGCGTGGAACTATCCGGGCGCGCTATTCATGAGCGCGGGCGGATACCACCACCACCTCGGCGCGAACACGTGGGCGGGTGCCGGTGCGCGCGCGCCGGACGAGGGTGACGCGCGCCTCGCCGAGTGGACGCTCGAAGTGCCTAACGCCGAGGCGGTTGCGGGCGTCCTCGAGAGTCTCCGTGCGGCGGGCCACGCGGCGGAGCGCGATGGCGGCGACGTGGTGGCGCGGGATCCATGGGGCACGACGGTGCGGTTACGGGCGCGAGGCGAGTCGCGGTAGTCCGGGATCGCGGGGCTTGTCAAATCAACAATAGTTGATATAATACGGTGTGCCCACGACGACTTCCGCCGCTGACATGCGCCGGTCCGCCCGGCTGTTCCACGCGCTTTCGGACGACACGCGGGTGGCGCTCGTCGCCATGCTGCGCGACGGCGAGCGCTGCGTGTGCGAGCTGCAGGATGCGTTAGGCGCGGCCCAGTCCCGGCTGTCGTTCCATCTCAAGGTGCTCAAGGACGCGGGACTGGTGTCCGACCGGAAGGATGGCCGCTGGGTCTACTACTCGCTGCGCCGCGACGCGTTCGTCGAGATGGAGCACGCCGTGGCCGGACTCGCGCCGCGACGCCGCGCCATGCCGGTGCGTCAGGCGTCCGGGTGTTGCACCTGATCGCAGCATCGTCGTGATCAATACATCAACATTTTTTGATTAACAGGAGGAGGCTATGACCGAGAACGGTGGCAAGGGATCCGTGGAAGCCGACCGGCTTCGCGACGTCGTGCGAGAGCGCTATGGCAGCATCGCGAGACAGGTGGCTCGAGGAGAGAGCGGTGTGTCCTGCTGCGAGCCGTCGAGCTCGGCAGGCTGCTGCGGGACCACGCGCCAGTCGTGCGATCCCATCAGTGCGAATCTGTACGATGACGGACAAGTCGCGGGCCTGCCATCGGAGGCGCTGGTCGCGTCGCTCGGCTGCGGGAATCCGACGGCCCTGGCCGAGCTGCACGAGGGCGACGTCGTGCTCGACCTGGGTTCGGGCGGCGGCATCGACGTACTGCTGTCGGCGAAGCGCGTCGGCCTAACCGGGAAGGTGTACGGGTTGGACATGACGGACGAGATGCTGGCGCTGGCGCTCGAGAACGCGGCGAACGCGGGCGCGTCGAACGTCGACTTTCTCAAGGGCCATATCGAGGCGATCCCGCTCCCATCCAATCGCGTCGATGTGATCATCTCGAATTGCGTCATCAACCTGTCGGGCGACAAGCGCGCCGTGCTCGCCGAGTCGTTCCGCGTGCTCAAGCCCGGCGGCCGATTCGCCGTGAGCGACGTCGTGGTGCGCGGCGGGCTGCCCGATGTTGTCAAGGCGAGCATGCCGCTCTGGACGGGGTGCGTGGCCGGCGCACTGGAGGAGCAGGAGTTCATCGATCTCCTAACGGAAGTCGGCTTCGAGAACGCGACCATCGAGCCGGCGCGCGTCTACACGCGCGACGATGCAGCTGCTCTGCTCGCCGGCACGGGTCTCGATGTCGGCCTTGCCGATCAAGTCGCGGGAAGGATAATGAGTGGATTCGTGCGCGCCACGAAACCCAGGACAACACGATGACGACATCGACGACTGCCGGACCAGCTTCCATTCGCCGAGCGACGCAGGACGACGCCGGCGCAATCCAGCGCGTGCTGGCCGGCGCCGATCTGACCATTGCGGGCGTGGCCGAGATCATGAGGGAACATGCCGGCGATTTTTTCGTGGCCGAGTCGAGCGGCGCCCAACGGCAGATCGTCGCGGTGTCCGGCCTGGACGTCCGCGGTGACATGGCGGTGCTGCGTTCCGTGGCCGTGCACCCCGATTGGCGCGGCCGGGGCGTCGGGCAGGCGGTCGCTAGGCAGGCAATCGCCGACGCGGACGCCCGCGGCATTCATGCGCTCTACTTGCTGACGGTGACGGCTGAACGGTTCTTCCCCCGGTTCGGCTTCGAGCGCGTGGAGCGAGCGAGGATTCCACACGCGATCGCCGAGACGGTGGAGTTCGCGTCGGCGTGCCCGGCGACGGCAGTCGCGATGGTACGCGACAAACCTTGACGGTGACGCTCGGAGCGCCGACTATTACGGCGTGCGCCCGGGAGGCGCCCGCGGGTCCGCGCGAAGGACCGAGTCCACTCCTCCATTCACGGTGACCGCTGTCATCTCCGTGCTGGCCTGCTTGCGGACCGCCGGCTATCGCATGGAGGATGTATGACGCAGTTACCCGAGCGCCCGAATCTCGGGCAGCTCAAGCGCCAGGCCAAAGACCTGTTGCGCGCAGTGAAAGCCCGTGACGCCGCCGCGCTCGCGCGGCTTCGCACGCTTCCCGCATTCGCCCACCAACGCAACGACGACGCGCTCGCCGCATCGGCCGCGCTGCACGATGCGCAATCGGTGATCGCGCGCGAGCACGGGTTCCCGTCGTGGAACGCGTTGGGCGCGCGCGTGGAGGAGCTCACCCCCGAGGCAGGCGACGCGGTGACGCAGTTCATCGAGGCAGCCACCGACGGCCGTCCCGACCGCGCCGCGCGGCTGCTCGCGCTGCACCCGGCCACCGCGCACGCCAATTTCTACACCGCGCTGCTCATGGGCGATGCGGACGCCGTGGCTGCACGCCTCACGGAGCGGCCGTCGCTGGCGAGCGATCCCGGCGGATCCCGCGGGTGGCTGCCGCTGGTGTACGTCTGCCATACCGCGTTAGGCTTTGGCCCGCCGCATCGCGGCGATGGCCTGGTGGCGGTGGCGCGCCGGCTCCTCGCGTCGGGAGCCGACCCCAATACGCGCGTGCCGTGGATCCACCACGGCGTCTACCGACCGGTCCTGTGGAGCGCCGTGTGCGTGGCGCATCTGCTGCCGCTCGCCGAGGTACTGCTCGAGGCGGGCGCCGACCCGAATGACGGCGTCACGCTCGTCATCGCCGCGAGCGGCGGCGACGTCACGGCGCTCGATCTGCTGTACGCGCATGGCGCCGACGTGAATCAACCGTGGGCGACCGATGGCTCGGCGGCGCTGTATGCGATCCTCACGTGGTCCGAGAGCACCGTCGGCGCGCAATGGCTCCTCGATCACGACGCGGATCCCGATCCCGTCTTCCCGCCTAACGGTGAGAGGCCGCTGCACGCGGTGGCGCGCCGTGGGTCGCCGGAGCTCGCCGCCGAGCTCGTGCGGCGCGGCGCTGATCCGGCACGGCCGCGACTGGATGGACGCACGCCGTACGCCGTGGCGGCGATGTCCGGAAACGCGGCGGTCGCCGACTGGCTCGCTGTGCACGGAGGCGCGAGCGACCTCTCGGAGGTCGACCGGTTCGTCGCCGCGTGCAGCCGCGGTGATCGGGCCCGCGCTCAGGCGATGCTCGCCGCGAATTCGACGTTGCGCAACGAGATCGGGCCCGAGCACTACGGCGCGTTCTACCGCGCCGCCGAGCGCGGAGATGCCATCGTGCTCGACACGATGCTGGCGTGCGGTTTCGATCCGAACCACGCGGACGATGACATGGGCAGGACCGGCCTGCACGCCGCGGCCATGACCGGGCAGGTGGATACGACTCGCGTGCTGCTGGCGCGCGGAGCGTCGGTGTCGGCGCGGGACGCCGAATTTCATGGGACGCCGCTCGTCTGGGCGGCGGAAGGGCAGCGGTCGCACGCGACGAACGCCCGGGACTTCGCGGCCGTTGGGCGGCTGCTTCTCGACGCGGGGTCGCCCACCGAATGGGATCCGGGCGCCGAGCCGTCCCAAAGCATCCTCGACATCATCGGCGCCTGGCGGCGGGCTGCCGCTGAGAATCAGTGACACGCGCTGTCGTTAGGCAACAGCGGCGGCCGCAATGCCGCTGTTGCCTAACGCGCCTCACGCGCCGCGCCCGGCATCGACGACGCCGGCAGCACGATGAGCTGTCCCCACATCATCGGCAGGTGCGCCGGAATCGAGCACACGAACCGGAAGATGCCCGGTCGCGTGGCGACGTAGCTCACGGTGGTCGTCTTCTGTGGCGGCAGGGACACCGCCATGTCCGGCAGGACGAACGAGTGTACGTCATCCTCGGGATTGATCAGCACGAAATGGATGGTGTCGCCTTCGACGACGGTCACCGACGACGGAGAGAACGCATACACCTCCTTTCCGTCCAGCACGCCGCCCTTCGCGAAGTCCGCACCGAGGAAGGGCAGAACCCGTTGATCCTCTTTGACGAGGAGCGGAACCGTCGTGATCGTGACCGTGCGCGTCACCGGCGTGTACGGCGCGTGCGCCGCGCTCGACAAGCTGCCGCCGCTGCACGCGACGCCGGCTACCAGCGTCCAGGCGGTTGCGCCGATCGCCGTTAGGCGAGAGCGGTGTCGTGATGACATGGGTGGCTGCCCTGGTTTGACATTAGTGACGCTTCGCGGGGCCCGCTCCGCCTGGAGAGATCTACGACAAAGGTGCAAAAGGATAAGAAAAGGATGTAAGAGATAGGGTCGGTGCCTATCCAACCGCAACGACGCGTCGTTAAGCGCGGACGCACGCCGACCGATCTCTTGCATCCCTGTTGTTCTATGAGAGCCTTTGTCGTGGACCTCTCCATGTGGCGCTTCGGGCGGAGACTCGCCGCCGGACGGGCAGAGTGCTACGCTCATGAAGACGCGGACAAAGCAGGACACAACGGGCACAGCCCGGATAACAATCAAAGACGTTGTTTTGTCTGTCGTGTCCGTCGTGTCCGCACCGTGTCCGCGTCTTCATGAGCGTATCACTCTCGCCGTGTTTCCCGAAAATTTCCGAAGAACCATCCTTATTAAGCTGTTGCAGTTGTTCGGCATCGCCTTCGGCCGCCTTTGGACACCGACGAGCGGCGTGCGACCCAACATTCGGAGGCCCTCCTAGCCGGCCTGTAGCGCTGTCGTTGGATCTACGCGTGCGGCTTGTCGAGCCGGCAGCCAACTCGCCGCGAGCGAGGTCACGATCAACACGGCGCCCACCACCGCGAACACGGCCGGATCGTGCGGCGATTCGTCGAATAGCAGCGGCGCGATCCAGTGCGCGGCGGCCACGCTCACGATGCCGCCGATCAACAGTCCGCTCACCGCGAATCGAATGCTCTCGCCGACGACCAGGCGCACGATGTCTGCCGATCGGGCGCCGAGGGCCATGCGCACGCCCAACTCGTGTCTGCGGTGCGCGACGCCGTACGCGATCACACTATAGAGGCCGAGCGCCGCCAGGCACAGTGCGAGGCCGCCCAACGCAGTGAACGCGGTGGCACCCATCGATAGACGTGGGGAAGCGGCGCGCTGGCCCCCGCCAGCCGACCGCGTCCCGCCCCGCCCGCTCCATGTCCACCGGATCCAGATCTTCCTCCAAGTCGGCATTACCCACACCTGGCCAACGGCTCGCCTCGGCGCGACCATTGCTGGACCAGTCTCGTTCCTTGCATTCCGAAGGAGCGCGCGCATGCGCATCGGCATTCTCGGTTCCGGCCTCATGGGTGGCAAACTCGGTACGCTCTTCGCGCGTGCCGGTCACCAAGTGGTGTTCAGCTATTCACGCGACGCTGCCAAGCTCGAGCGGTTGGCGCATGACGCGGGGCACAGGGCGCGCGCAGGGACGCCGGCAGACGCCACGCGGGAGGCCGACGCAGTGCTGCTCGCCGTGCACTGGTCCCGCGTCGACGCTGTGCTCGAGGAAGCCGGCCACATTTCGGGCGCCGTGATCGTCACGTGCTCGCTGCCAATGGACGCGAGCGATGCGACGCTCGTCGTTGCGCACACATCGTCCGGCGCGGAAGAGTTGGCGAAGAAGGCGCCCGGGTCGCGTGTCGTATCCGCGTTCGGCACCGTCCCGAGCGAGGTCCTGTTCAGCGTCTTCAAGGCGCGCGGCAATACGAAGCCGCCGAGCCTCGTCTACTGTGGCGACGACACACGAGCGAAACAGCTCGCCGCCCGTTTGATCCGCGATGTGGGATTCGATCCGGTCGATGCGGGTCCCCTTCGGATCGCGCGCTACATGGAGCCGTTCACACTGCTCATGGCGCAGCTCGCGTACGAAGGATCACGAGGCGCGGCCGTGGACTACCGGCTGGAATGGAGGAAGGAGAAGACGCGCCTCTAGGCGCGCGCGACGCAGCTCGCGCGGTCTACTGCGCAGCGTGCGGTTGTTCGACGTTCGCCGGCAGGGTCAACGTGAAGGTCGTGCCGACGTCGATCGTACTCTCGACGATGATGTCGCCCTTCATCGAACGCGCCAGGTCGCGGCTGATGGCCAGGCCTAACCCCGCACCTTCGGGCGCGCTGGTCAGGGAGCGGCCGACTTGCACGAACGGTTCGAACACCGCGTCGAGCTTGTCGGCCGGGATGCCGCAGCCCGTGTCGGTCACATCCAGCGCGACGCACTCGGCGTCGACCTGCTTGCACGACACGACGACCGACCCGCCGCCGGCCGTGAACTTGACGGCGTTCGACACGAGGTTCAACACGATCTGCTCGGCCTTGAGCCGGTCCGCCCAGGCGATCACGTCGGCGGCGCACGGACGCGCTTCGAGATGCACGGCTTTCGCGATGGCCTGCGGCATCAACATCCGGACGACGACATCGATCACTTGCTGAATCGGCACCGCGCCGAAGTCGTAGGTCAGCTGGCCGGCTTCGACGCGGCTGAAGTTGAGAATGTCGTTGATGATGCCTAACAAATGCTCCTGGCTGCGCTTGATCCGGCCTAACTGCTCGGCTTGCTGCGACGTGACGGGACCGGAGAGGCCCATCAGGAGCAGGTCGGCGTAGCCTCCGATCGCGTTGAGCGGCGTGCGCAGCTCGTGCGACATCGCGGCCAGGAAATCGCTCTTGGCGCGGTTGGCGGCGTCGGCGCGGCGCTGCGCATCGCGGGCGTCGCGCGAACGCGCCTCGAGTTGCGACGCCTGACGGCGCAGTTTGTCCGCGAGTCCGCGCAGCTCGCTCTCGCGCTCGGCGGCTTCGGCGAGCTTCGCCTCTTCCGACGCTACACGGCGTGCATCGGCCAGGGCACGCTCCTGCGCCGCGCGCCGCTCGGTGAGATCGCGCGTGATGGTCGCAAAGCCGATCAGGTGGCCGTCCTCGGCGTGGAGTGCGGTGATCAACATGCTCGCCCAGAAGCGCCTCCCGTCGCTCCGAACACGCCATCCTTCGTCCTCGTAACGGCCGGTCGTTGCCGCGACATGGAGATGCTGCTCCGGCACATTCGCCGTGACGGCTTCAGCCGGGTAGAACTCGCCGAGTGAACGCCCGATGATCTGGGAGGCCGCGAACCCACTGATGCGCTCGGCGCCGCTATTCCAGGTTGCGACGCGACCGCCGGGATCGAGCATGTAAATGGCGTAGTCCCGAACGCCTTCGATGAGGAGGCGGAAATTCTGTTCGCTAATGCGAATCGCTTCTTCGGCTTTCCGCCGCTCGGTCAGATCCCGCGTGACCTTGGCGAATCCGACGAGCTCGCCACTGTCGTTACGCAGCGCGGTGATGACGACGTTGGCCCAGAAACGGGTGCCGTCCTTTCTGAGGCGCCAGCCGTCGTCCTCGAAGCGGCCGGTATTCGCCGCCATACGCAGCTCGAACTCCGGAAACCCCTCGGCGACTAACTCGGAGGGGTAGAAGATCGAGAAATGTTGACCGATGGCCTCGTCGGCCGTGTAGCCCTTGAACCGCTGGGCGCCGGCGTTCCAGGTGCGGATGTAGCCGCTGGAATCGAGCGCGAAGATGGCGTAGTCCGATACGCTCTCGACCAGCAATTGATACAGCGCGGCGTCCGCGTGAAACGGTAGGGACGGTGCATCCGCCCGCTGCTGGCCGGACGCGCGATGCGCGCCATGCAGGTCCGCAGGCGGCTGTTCGTCGGCGCGCTGAGACTTCTTTGAGCCCATCCTGTCCTTCATTCCCTGGCCGAAACCTCCGGAATGTCCCGTGGTGGCCGAACGCGGTGGGATTCGCGCCTGAGCTGCCGACCCGTTCGCGCGCAAGAATGCGGCCACGTTCCGGCGCAGGCCGCCCTCGGGGCGTAGCACCGGTGAAATAGTCGTGACCATCCGGCAATGGAAGGGGGTTGGGACGAGTGGTGCGATCAGCAGGGCAACGGGGGCGGGGGGCCAATATCGGACGACCACCGGCCTGTCGCTCGCTCACGATGGGCTCTCTTGCCATGGCGTGACCCCACCGTACTTTTTTCGATGTCGGTGGCGACGCTCGTCGCTCACCACGGCAGATGCGGACCGGGTGTTCGTTCGCGCGCACTCGCGCCACGGCACCTCTCCCGTTTTCGCGTTCACCTGCGGCGAGTGCGAGGGCGTGGGTTCCCATGGAGGCATGATCGTCGAAAGGCAAGCCAGAGCGCCGCATCGCCGCATTGTTGCCCGTATCGCGCAGTGGTCTCGCGGGCAGCATCTGGCGGCGGTGGTGGTGCCGAGCATCGTCGTGCTGGTCTTCGCGGGGCTGGTGTATGCGGGGCTCGATGCGCAGGTGCAGGGGCGCGACGACGTCGCGCACACCCACCGCATCATCGAGCAGGTCGAGCGCGTCCTCTCCCGTCTAACGGACGCCGAGACCGGCCAGCGCGGATATCTGCTCACCGGTCGGGGCGACTACCTGGAGCCGTACCTGGCGGCCGAGCGCGAGGCGACGGCCGCGCTGGACTCGCTGCGGCCGCTGTTGACCGGTCGCACGAATCAGGTGCGCCAGATGACGCGTCTCGATACGCTCGCGTCGTTCAGCAAAAGGCGATTCGCCGAGATCGACATGACGATCGCCATGGCTCGCGTCGGCCATCGCGATTCGGCGTTGGCGGTCGTCGAGAGCGGCCGCGGCAAACGCGACATGGATGGCGCGCGGCTCGTCGCGGCGGAGATGGAACGATCGGAGGCCCGGCTGCTCGCCCAACACACGGCGTCCGAGGCGCGGCTCGCGCGCGTCATCAAGACGGTCGTGGTCGTCGGGACGATCGTCACGGTTCTCGTCGCGCTGCTGGTGAACACGCTGCTGTCGCGTCACGCCGCCGCGCACGAGCGCCTAACGCATGATCTCGGCGTCTCCAACGTGCGGCTGGAAACGCAGGCGTTGGAGCTCGAGGCGCAGAACCGGCAGCTGCATGAGCAGGCCGCCGAGCTCGAGCAGCAGCAGCAGCATCTGCAGGAGCAGGCGACCGAGCTGGAAATGCAATCCGAAGAGTTGACGCACGCGAACGACGAGCTGCAGTTGGTGAACACGGAGCTCGAGCGCACGGTGGCCGACCTCGAGGAGGAGCGGGGCGTGGCCGAGGAGGCGCGGCGCGCCGCGGAGATGGCGAGCGCGGCCAAGTCGGAATTCCTGGCCACGATGAGCCACGAGCTGCGCACGCCGCTCAACGCGATCAGCGGGTATGTCGATCTGCTGGCCATGGAGCTGCGCGGCCCGGTCACCGATGCCCAACGAGAAGATCTGACGCGGATCAAGAAAAGCGGGCAGCATCTGTTGTCGCTGATCAACGACATTCTGAATCTCGCGCGGATCGAGTCCGGCCGCCTCGACCTCCAGTCAGACGACGTGCGCCTGGCCGACGTCCTGTCGAACGTCGAGACGCTGATGGCGCCGCAGATGCGCGCGCGGGGGCTGGCGTATGCGGACGCGCCCGCCGACGCGTCGCTGACCGTGTACGCGGACGCGGAGAAGCTCCAGCAGATCCTGCTCAATCTGCTGACCAACGCCTGCAAGTTCACGGCGAGCGGCGGCAGCGTGACGGTGGCGTGCGAGCTCGTTCCCGTGGTGCACGACGGCACGACGAATGGGCGGCGGATGGTGGCCGTCGGGGTGGCCGACACGGGCCGCGGGATTCCGGCGGAAAAGCTCGCGAGCGTGTTCGAGCCGTTCGTCCAGATCGACCGCCAATCGACGCCGGGCAGCCAGCAGGGCGTTGGGTTAGGCCTGGCGATCAGCCGGCACCTGGCGCGCGCCATGGGCGGCGACCTGACGGTGGTGAGCGCGGTGGGCGTCGGGTCGACGTTCACGCTCACGCTGCCGGTGGCCGCGGCGCGGGTCGGCGGCGGCGGCGAGGTCCGCGCGGACGCCCGCTGATCCCTTGCGCTTCTACAGGACGCGCAGTATCGTGCCCTGTAGAAGCGCAAGGGAACTGTCATGGACCGCCTCGATCTTCCGCAGGGCACACTCGATCTTCTGATTCTGAAGGCGCTTTCGCTCGAGCCGCAGCACGGGTGGGCGATTTCCGAGCGCCTGCGACAAGTCTCGCGCGCCATGCTCGACGTGCCGCAAGGGTCGCTCTATCCGGCGCTGCACCGGCTCGAGCGGCGCGGCTGGATCAAGGCGACGTGGGGGCCGTCTGAGAACAACCGCCACGCGAAGTTCTACGAGCTCACGCACGCGGGACGCAAGCAGCTCGGCGACGAGCTGGATGCGTGGCAGAAGTTGACCACCGCCGTCTCCCTCGTGCTCGAGATGCGGTGATCCATGGTCGGGCGTCTCTGGAGTGAGTTGGTGCACCGCCTGCGCGCGGTGCTGCGGCGCGACGCCGTGGAGCGCGAGCTGGATGCGGAACTGCGCTTTCACCTCGAGCGCGAGGCCGACAAGTACGTGCGGGCCGGCCTGCCGCGCGCTGCGGCCGAGCGGCGGGCACGGATTGCGTTAGGCGGCGTGGAGCGGACGAAAGAGGCGGATCGCGAGGCGCGCGGCGTCGCGCTGCTCGACGCCGCTATCCAGGATCTCCGCTACGCGGTCCGCACGCTGCGCCTCACGCCGGGCTTCACCCTGGCCGTCATCGTGACGTTGGGCCTCGGCATCGGCGCGACGGCAGGAATCTTTGGCGTGATCGATCGGCTGATGTTCCGGCCGCCGCCGATGATGCACGATCCGTCCATGGTGAGCCGCGTGTATCGCGCGTACGACTTCCGCGGTACACACCGGACCGACAACTCGTTCGAGTATCGGCGCTACCTGGATCTCGCGGAGTGGTCGTCGTCGGTGTCGCAAACCGCGGCGTATTCCCCGGGCATCCTGGCGGTTGGCGTTGGGCAGGATGCGAGCGAGATGCCGGTGGGTCGGGCGACGGCAAGTTTCTTTTCCTTCTTCGACATGCGTCCCGTGCTTGGCCGATTCTATTCGACGTCGGAAGATCGGGCGCCGCAGGGCGCGCTGGTCGCGGTCCTGAGTTATCCCTACTGGCAATCGCACTACGGCGGTCGTCGCGACGTGCTCGGATCGCAGCTCGCGATCGATCGCGGCACGTACACGATCATCGGTGTCGCGCCGAAGGGGTTTGTGGGCACCGATGATGGCGCCGATGTCGTGGCGTGGATTCCCGTCACGGCGTACGGCGGGCTGCGGAAAAAGACGTTCGCCGACAACTACGACTGGGGGTGGCTGGACATTCTGGTGCGTCGAAAGCCGGGCGTGTCACTGGCTGCGGCGACAGCAGACCTCACGACGGCGTATCGCCGCAGCTGGGAAGCGGAGCGTGCGATGGACCCGACGCTTGCTCCGGTGGAGGCCGCGAAGCCGGCGGCGATTCTCGCGCCGACGCAGGTGCTCCGGGGTCCGGATGCGGGCGCGCAGGGGCGGGTGCCGTTCTGGGTGGGGGCGGTTGCCGTCGTGACGCTCATCGTGGCCGGCGCCAACGTCGCGGGGCTGATGCTGGCGCGGGCGTTCCGCCGCCGGCGCGAGATCGCGCTGCGGGTGGCGTTAGGCGTTGGGCGCGGCCGCCTCGTTGGGCAGCTGTTCACCGAGGGAGCGCTGCTGGCCGTGGCCGGCGGTCTCGTCGGGTTAGGCATTGCGTGGGTCACGGCGTCGGGGCTGCTCCTCCTCTATGCGGGCGGGGACCCGGTGAGCGGCGCCGTGGTCGACGCGCGCACGGTCGCCTTCTGCGCCGCGATCACGCTCGTCGTCGGACTGGCGACCTCGATGGCGCCGGCGCTGTTCGGTCTCCGCGGCGATCTGGCGGCGGCGCTCAAGGCGGGCGTGCGCGAGGGTACGTACCAGCGGTCGCGAGCCCGCACGGCGCTCGTGATCGTGCAGGGTGCGCTCTCGACGGCGCTGCTGGTCGCCGCCGGCCTCTTCGTGCGCAGCTTTGCCAACGTCCGCGGCCTTCCGTTAGGCTACGACGTCGGCCATACGCTCGTCGTCGAGGTGAACCTGCGGGGCATGACGCTCTCGACCGATGCGCAGAAGCGGTTGATGCAGCGCCTCACCGACGAGGCGTCGGCGCTGCCGGGCGTCCAGGGCGCCACGCAGATGGTGAGCACGCCGTTCTACAGCTTCGAGGGGACGGGCATCAGCGTGCCGGGCGTCGATTCGGCCGAACATCTGGGTCCGTTCAATCTCCAGCTCGTCTCGCCGGGCTATTTTCGCACCGTGGGCACGCGGATCCTGGCCGGCCGGGCGATCGACTCGACGGACCGCCCCGGCGCGCCCCTCGCGATCGTCGTCAGCGCCGAGATGGCACGGCGGCTGTGGCCGGGGCAAAATCCGTTAGGCAAGTGCGTCAAGGTCGATGGGCCGGCGTGCTCGACGGTCGTCGGCGTTTCGGAGAACGTCGTGCTTCGGCAGATCTCGCACCAGGCGGACGCGAGCTACTACATTCCCGCGGCACAGGCCAATCGCGCCGCGTACGGACTGTACGTGCGCGTGCGGGGCCGCAGCGCGGACGAGCTGGCGCTCGTGCGCCGGCGCCTGCAATCGGTGATGCCGGGCGTCAGCTACGTCGTGGTGATACCGTTCAGCCGCATCGTCGGGGCCGCCGAGCAGTCGTGGCAGATCGGGGCGACGATGTTCTCCGCGTTGGGCTTGCTGGCGCTGGTGCTCGCGGCGATCGGCATCTACAGCGTCATTGCGTATAACGTGGCGCAGCGCACGCACGAGATCGGCATCCGCATCGCGCTTGGCGCGCGCCTCGCCAACGTCGCGCGCCTGGTGCTGCGCGACGGCCTGCGCTTGGGCGGCGTGGGGCTGGCCTTCGGCATCGCCATCGCGCTCATCGCCGGCCGGTGGCTCGCGCCGCTGCTCTTCGACGAATCCGCGCACGACCCGGTCGTCATTGCCGCCGTCGTCGGCGTGCTGGCGGGCGTGACCTGCCTCGCTTGCGCGATGCCGGCCGCGCGCGCGGCGCGCGTCGATCCCAACATCGCGCTCCGCGCCGACTGACCCTTGAACAGTCCGCGCGTCCGGGTTACGGTGAGCAGAGGAGGGTGAACAACATGACGAACTCGATCGACGGAGCACGGACCGAACGCGCGGTGCTCGCCGGCGGATGCTTCTGGGGTGTCCAGCAACTCGTCCGCCGCCAGCCCGGCGTCATCTCCACCCGCGTCGGCTACACCGGCGGCGACGTGCCTAACGCAACCTACCGCAACCACGGCACCCACGCCGAAGCGATCGAGATCATCTTCGATCCGTCGGTCACCAGCTTCCGCAAGCTGCTCGAATTCTTCTTCCAGATTCACGATCCCACCACGCGCAACCGCCAGGGCAACGACATCGGGATGAGCTATCGCTCGGCGATCTTCTACACCACGCCGGAGCAGGAGCGCGTTGCCCGCGACACCATCGCCGATGTCGACGCGTCCGGGTTGTGGCCGGGCAAGGTTGTGACGGACGTCGTGCCGGCGGGCCCCTTCTGGGAAGCGGAGCCCGAGCATCAGGACTATCTCGAGCGGATCCCGACCGGCTACACCTGTCACTTCGTCCGGCCGGGCTGGGTGCTGCCGAAGCGCGGCGCAACGGTCGGGTCGGGGGCGTGAGCGGCGCGGCGGCCGGCGTGCGTTAGGCGCACGCCGCCGCGTCGCCGCCGCGGCTCACGCCTCGTCGACCGGATCCTGGCCCTGCGCGAGCACCGCCGACAACCGCTGGAGCACGGCGCCCAGATCCGGCTGCTGCTCCAGGACGGCCGCACACGGATCGCTGCCTAACCGCTCCATCCGCTCGAGCGCGTTCCGGATCGTGAACGCCTTCGGGTCGAGCGCGTCGTTCACCTCGTCCCAGACGAGCGGCATCGACACGGTCGCGCCGGGGAGCGGCCGCACGCTGAACGGCGCCACGATGGTCTGTCCGTGCCGGTTCTGCAGATAGTCGAGATAGACCTTGTCGCCGCGCTTGGTCACATGGCGGATAATCGTCGCGTAGCCGTGGCTCTCGCGGAGCACCACCCGCGCGAGGAGCTCGCCTAACGTGCGCGACTGCGCGTACGTCATCTGCCGGCCCAACGGCACCAGGATGTGCAATCCGGTTTTCCCCGTCGTCTTGACGTAGCTCGGCAGCTCGATCGACTCGCAGAGCCGGCGGAGCACGATGGCCGTGCGCACGACGTCCGAGAACGGCGCTTCTTTCGGGTCGAGGTCGATCACACACCAGTCGGGCTGCTCCAGCGAGCTCACCCGGCTCGCCCAGATGTGCAGCGGGATCGAACCCATGTTCGCGATGTAGAGCAGCGTCTCTTCGTCGTCGCACACGAAGTAGCGAATCTCGCGCTGCGTGTCTTCGCTCCAGATGGGAATCGTCCGGATCCAGCGCGGTGCGAACTCGGGCGCGTCCTTCTGGTAGAACATCTTGCCGTCGATGCCGTCGGGATAACGCGTCAACACCACCGGCCGGTTGCGCAGGTACGGCAGCAGCATGGGCGACACCGCCCGGTAGTACTCGATGAGATCGCCCTTGGTGTACCGCTCGGCCGGCCAGTACACCTTCTTCACGTTGGAGAACGCGACCGTTTTCTCCTCCGGCTGCGGCGCGACTGCCGGCGGCGCCGAGTCGTTGCCCGACGCATCGGGCGAGGGCGTATCGCGCGTCGGGGCGGTGCCCGGCGCCGCGTTCCAGCCCTGACGGTCGCAATCTTCCGGGTTCTTGTCGGCGCGCAGATGCAGGAACGCCGGATGGCGCAGCACGCCGTCCGGCGTCCACTCGCGAAAGCGCACCTCGCAGACGTACCTGGGCTCGACCCACGTCGTGGTCTTGGTCTCGGGAATGTCCGTGGACGGTCGCGGCTCGGCGCCCGGTTCGAACGCGGGCCCCGCGCACGGCGGATCGGGCCGCACGATCGCCGCGAGCATGCGGCCGATTTCGCCTAACAACGCGTCGTTGAATCCCGTGCCGGCGCGGCCGGCGTAGGTCAGCGTGCCGTCCACCAGGTCGGCCAGCTGGAGTGCGCCGAAATGCCCGCGGCCGCCCTTGGGCGCGGTGAACCCGACGATCACGAAGTCGCCCGTCTTCTCGGCTTTGATCTTGAGCCAGGAGTCGGTGCGGCCGCCGCGATACGTCGAATCGGCGCGCTTGGCGATCACGCCTTCCAGGCCGAGGGCTGCCACCTGCTCCAGAAAGCGTTCGCCCTCGCGCTCGATGTGGTCGAGTACGCGCACCGCGCCTAACTTCGGCACCGACTCGGCGAGCAGCGCCTTGCGTTTGACGAGCGGCAGGGGACGCAGGTCGAAGTCGTCGAACGCGAGAAAATCGAACACGTAGAAGGTGGCCGGAAGCTCGACGGCCGCGCGCTTGATGTCGAGCGTCGACGTCAACCGGCCGCGCTGCTGCAGCCGCGCGAAGCTCGGCTTCCCCTGCGGGTCGAGCACCACCACCTCGCCGTCGACGATGCAACTGTCTAACGGAAGCGCTTCGATGGCCCGGGCGATCTCGGGAAATACGGCCGTGTAGTCGTTGCCGTTGCGCGTGAGCAGCAGCGCTTCGCCGTGCTGCTTGCTCGCGATCAGGCGGTACCCATCGAGCTTGAGCTCGAACAGCCACCCGTCGCGCGTGAAGATGGTGTCGGACGGCTCGGCCAGCATCACCTCGACGCTGCGCGGGTCCACGCGAACGCGCCTGGCCTCGCTGTCGTCGAGCTCGACGCGCACCGACTCGGTCTTCGTCTTGAGGCCGCCGGCCTTGACTTCTTCTACCGTTAGGCCGGACAACACCGACTGTTCGGGGAACTCGTCGCCGGGCGTCTTGACGTAGGCGTCGCGCTCCTTGATCAACAGCCAATCGCGTTCGCTCTTCTTGATTTTCACGAGCGTCCACTTGCCGTGCAGCTTGTAGCCTTTGAGCTCGAACAGGAGCTTGCCCTTTTCGAGGCCCTGCCGCCAATCCTCGAGCGGCACCCATTCGCCGCGGTCCCACACGATCACGCCGCCCGCACCGTAGTTCCCCGCGGGAATGATCCCCTCGAAGTCCCCGTATTCGAGCGGGTGGTCCTCGACCTTGACCGCCAGCCGCTTGTCGTTGGTGTCGTACGATGGCCCTTTGGGGACGGCCCATGAGCGGAGCACGCCGTCCATCTCGAGACGCAGGTCGAAGTGCAGCTGCCGCGCCGCGTGCTTGTGCACCACGAACAGATGTCCGGATACGGCCGACACCGTCCCGAACGGCTCCGGCGTGCTGTCGGTGGAGCGCTTGGCTCGGTAGGTGCTGAGATTGTCACCTTGCGGCGGTACGTCGTCGGCACTTGCCATGTGCACCCCGGGCGACGGAACTTTCGGCACGGTCACCTCACTCCCTATTCTCTCGCGCTTATGCCTGCTCGTCCAATCGCGGCTGCCACGATCTCGTTCGGCTTGGTCTCTGTCCCGGTAAATTTGTATTCGTCGTCGGAATCCAAGGCCAGCGTCTCGTTCAATATGCTGCACAAGAAGTGCGGCTCGCGCCTCAAGCAGCAGTACGTCTGCTCGAAGGACGGCGACATCGTCCCGCGCGACGAAACGGTGAAGGGCTACGAATTCGCGAAGGATCAGTACGTGATTCTGTCGCCGGAAGAGCTCAAGGCGCTCGAGGAAAAGGCGACGGCCACCATCGATGTCGCTGAATTTGTCCCGCTGTCCAAGGTGGACCGCGAGTATCTCGAGAAGGTGTACTATCTGGGTCCGGACAAGGGCGGCGACCGGGCGTACCGGCTGCTCGTGGCCGCGCTCCAGGACACGGGCCGCGCGGCGCTTGGCCAGTACGCGGCGCGCGGGCAGCAGTACCTGGTGCTCCTGCGTCCGCTGAACGGGGTGCTGGTGATGGAGCAGCTGCACTACGCCGACGAAGTTAGGCCGACAACCGAAGTGACGGTGCCCGAAGGCGACGTCAAGCCGGCGGAGTTGGCGTTGGCGAAGCAGCTCATCGAGCAGACGTCGACCGATGCGTTCGAGCCGACCAAGTACAAGGACACGGTGCGCGAGCGTGTGCTCGAGACCATCGAGCGCAAGGTGGCGGGTCAGGAGATCACGGCGGAGGCGGCGCCGGAGACTGGCGGCAAGATCATCGACCTCATGGAAGCGCTCAAGGCGAGTCTGTCGGCGGCGCCGGCCGCGGCGACGGAGAAGCCGCAGAAGAAGGGGAGAAAGGCGTCGTGAAGTTGATCGCGGGGACGAGCGGGTACGCGTTCAAGGAGTGGAAGGGCTCGTTCTACCCCGAGGATCTGAAGGACGACGGGATGCTCGGCTTCTACGCGGGGAAGTTTCCGAGCGTCGAGATCAACAACACGTTCTACCGGCTGCCCAAGGAGCACGTGCTGCGGGAATGGGCGGCGCAGGTGCCGGACGCGTTCACGTTCGCGATCAAGGCGAGCCAGCGGATCACGCACCATGCGCGGCTCAAGCCGGAGTGCGCGAGCGCGGTGGAGTTTCTGCTCGCGAACACGTCGGTGTTGGGCGGGCGGTTAGGCCCGGTGCTGTTTCAGCTCCCGCCGAATCTGAAGAAGGACCTGCCGCGGTTGCAGGCGTTCGTCGATACGTTGCCGAACGATCGGCGGTTCACGATCGAGTTCCGGCATCCGACGTGGTTCGAGGACGACGTGTACGACGTGTTGCGCGGGCGGAACATCGCCATGTGCATCACGGAGCAGCCGGAGTTTGCGTCGCCGGTGGTGGCGACGGCGGCGTGGGGGTATGCGCGGCTGCATCGGCTGGACTACGACGAGCCGGCGTTAGGCGGTTGGGCCGAGAGGCTCGCGGGGCTGCCGTGGGGCGAGGCGTACGTGTACTTCAAGCATGACGAAGGCGCTGGATCGGGGCCGCCCGCGGTGGACGCGTTTCGGCGGGTATTTCTGTGAGCGGACAACGGCGGACGAAGCCGGACACGACCGGAACGCCTCACCGCACGGCGTAGCGCATCAGGCGCCCAACGTGGCCTAGCTTCTCGGCTTGTTAGGCGAAGGTGCGGCGTCAGCCTGGTCCGCGAAGAACGCTTTGACGCCGAGCGTGAACGGCTCCCGGCATCCAGTGGGGCGCCACGTTAGCACGTCGTCAATGAGCATCGCGCCCTCGTCACTCGGGCGCCACACTTCTATCGCTTCCGAATTTCCGTCCACACCCCAGTACTCCGGAACGCCGCGGCGTTGGAACGCGCGACGTTTGGTGATACGATCATGACGGACAGATCCCGGAGACACTATCTCGCAAATGAGCAACGGGTTCGTCACCGGGTCGTTCGCGGGCGCGCGCACGCCATCGACCATCGGCGCAACAAAGATGTCGGGCTCGAAACGATTGTCACTTTCGAGGGCGATCTCGCCCGGGCCTAACCGCACCTCGCCAAGGTGCTGGCGTCGCACGTACTCGTCGAGCAGAACCGCGAGCCTGAAGGTGATGCGTTGATGGCGACCGCTTGGAGCGGGCGTCACGAGCAGTTCACCATCCACCAGCTCGTACCGCGGGGAGTATCCCTCGCGCTGTTCCACCAGGTGCGCGACGGCCTCGCGAGACCAGTGGTTCGGGCGCGTTGCAGGCATGACCATAATCTGCTCGGCCAAAGTCTTGTGGCGCAACTCGGCATGCGCCAGCATAGAAACTACTGCACTCACGCGGACATCAATTCATCCCGCGTAGTCCGATTTCTACGCCTTCAGGCAAGCGGCGCATTGTCGGCAAGGTCCGCAAAGAACGCGCGCACATCGAGCCTAAACGTCTCCCGACTTCCCGCCGGACGCCATGTTAGCACGTCGTCGACGAGTGTCGCACGCTCCTCCCCCGGCCGCCACACTTCGAAGGCTTCCGCGCTGCTGTCGATGACCCAATATGCCGGAACGCCATGACGTTGGAACGCGCGGCGCTTGGTGATGCGATCATGGCGCGATGAACCCGCCGAGAGCACTTCGCACACGAGAAGCGGCTCCGAAACGGGGTCACTGCCTGGCGCGCGCCTACCGTCGATTGCCGGAGCAACAAAAATGTCGGGCTCGAAACGACTTTCTCCGTCGAGCGCGACCTCGCCCGGACCGAGGCTGACCTCGCCCAATCCCTGACTGCGCACGTACGCATTCAGCTGAACAGTCAACTCGACTACCACACGCTGGTGGCGTCGGTTTGGCCCCGGGGTCACGAGCAGCTCGCCGTCGACGAGCTCGTAGCGCGGCGAATAGCCTTCGCGCTCGTCGACGAGGCGACCGACGTCGTCGCGGGTCCAACGGTGGCCCTGAGCGGCTAGCATGACCATAATCTGCTCGGCGAAAGGCGGGCGGCGCAACTCGGCATGCGACACGGTAACGCGGTCGCATCATCGTGGCGTCATCAACACGCTGACGATGGTGTTCATTTGTTGCGGACACGCGAATAGGTCGGAAGACTCCGACCGTTAGGCGAATGGCGCGTCGTCAGCCTGGTCCGCGAAGAACGTTTTCACATCCAGGACGAACGGAGCGCCGCAGCCCGCGGGTTGCCAGGTCAGTGTATCGTCAACCAAGACCGCGCGCTCGTCACCAGGGCGCCAGACCTCGATCGCCTCGGCGCTTCCATCAATCACCCAGTACTCGGGAACTGCATGACGTTGGAAGGCGCGGCGCTTCGTGATGCGGTCATGACGCACGGATCCGCGGGACAGCACCTCACAAATGAGAAGCGGGTGCGATACCGGAGCGTCAGCCGACGCACGCCGGCCGTCGATCGCCGGCGCGACGAAGATATCGGGCTCGAAACGACTCTCTCCATCGAGCGCGACCTCTCCCGGGCCTAGACGGACTTCTCCCAACCGCTGCCGAACCACGTAGTCGCGCAGCAGCACCGCGAGCTCGAGCGCAATACGTTGATGTCGTCCGCCCGGCCTCGGGGTCACCAGCAACTCGCCGTCGACGAGCTCGTAGCGCGGCGAATAGCCTTCGCGCTCCTCAACGAGGCGCTCGACGTCCTCCCGGGTCCAACGTTGCCCCTGAGCGGCTGGCATGCCCATAATTTGCTCGGCCAAAGTTGGATCGCGCAACTCGGCATGCGGCACGGTATACTGATCGCATCGTCATCGCGTCATCGTTTCACCGACCGTGGTGTGCATCTGTTGCAGAGACCTGCTAACCTGGGCGAACCCTCATGTCTTCACTCGACCGCGTGCTGGAAGGCGATGTGCTCGTTCATCACCTCCCGCGCGATGAACAAACGATCGACACCACGCTCCTCACCAAGCACGGACGCACCGCGCGCACTCTGGTGAAGGAAGGAGCGCTGCGTCTCACGCTGCTCGCCCTCGCCGCGCCCGGCGACATGCCGGCACACAATGCCGACGGACCAGTCAGCGTCCACGTGATCGAGGGCGATGTCGTGTTCAGCGCCGGCGGCAGGGAGTACGCGTTGGCGGCTGGCGATGTCATCGTCTTTGGCGCAGGCGTCGTGCACGCCGCGCGGTCAGAACACGGCTGCCGCATGCTCCTAACGGTCGTACACTGAAGCCGGACACGGCCGGACAAAGCCGGATCACCCGCCTTCACGGCCGGTCGTATCCGGCGGTGTCCGGATTTGTCCGCCTTCACGGCCGGTCGTGTCCGGCGGTGTCCGGATTTTGTCCGCCTTCAGTGCGCCCTGACCGCCGTCCCGTCCGACCACGTGGGCACGGCAACGTAGAACTCGGTAACCGGCGCCGGCGCTCCAGGAATGCTGTGCTGCCCCATGATCACCGGCGAGCCTTTCGCATCTGCGCCTAACGATGCACCATCGACGGATGGCGTGTAGAGCATCAGGTGCGACAGGTTGTGGTCGCCGCCGTCCGTGAGATATGCCGCCTTGGACATCATATAGCAGATGGCTCCCGGGTGCAGGACGGGATTGCTCTTTCGCGTTGTGGCCGCGGTGGTGCTGTCCATGATCTGCGTGACGGTCAAGCCGTCTAACGCAAGCTTTGCCCGCTCGAGCACCAGCGGCAGAATGCTGCGCACCGCCGCCGGATTGAAGCAGATGGGGCCGCGGATCTTCGGATTCCAAAACTCCGCGGATTCGAACCCGGCATCCCACGCCCGATCGACCAGGCATCCGAACCCGTTCGTGCCTTTGACCGCGGTCTCGTAGCCGTGCCGGCCGAGCACGAGCACCTCGGCATCGCGCGAGATGGATTTGGGAGCCGCGGTTCGCGCCAACGCGATTTCCTCGACGCGATTCGGCATGAGGTACTGCTCGACGGGCGCCATCTGCGGGTACTTGCTCTTGGCTTCGTGCGTCTGCGCGCCGCACACGGCGCATGGAATGATGGCCAGTGCCAATGCTCCCAGATTGATCATCCTGACGTTGGTTAGGCGCATGCGGAGATCCCCCGGCGATCAGGTGGAGACGGGACCGTGGCGATCGCCACGTCCTCTGGAGAGTGACGGGCGAGCGGTCGCGATTTCGACAGGTGGGCCGCGGACGATCAGCCGCGCCGCTGGAGCAAGAATGCGCGCACTGCCGGGTCTTCCGCGAGCCCGATCGCCCGGTCGAAGGCCTCCGAGGCGTCACACGATCGGCCGAGCCGCTGGAGGAGATGGGCGCGTACGGCCCAGTACGGTTGGTAGGTCGAGACGCTGTGGCGGGCAATGGTATCGAGCGCGGCGAGGCCTGCCGCGGGTCCGGTCGCCTCGCCGACCGCGGCGGCGTAGCCGGTGCGCGCGCCTAACGTGGGCGAGATCGCCACGAGCTGTTGATAGAACAACACGATGGCGGCCCAGTTGGTCGCGGCGTCACGCACGCGCTCGCTGTGCACGGACTGGATCGCGGCCTCGAGCTGAAACCGGCCGGGGCAACCCGACGCCGAGGCGCGGCCGAGACACCGCTCGGCCTCGTCGATCATGCCTAACGACCAGCGACGCGCGTCTTGCTCCGAGAGCGGAACATAGCGACCGTCCGGTTCCCGGCGCGCCGCGCGCCGCGCCTCGCAGTGGAGCATGAGAGACAAGAGGCCCAACACTTCCGGCTCGTCGGGCATCAACTCCAGGAGCACGCGCGCGAGCCAGATCGATTCCTCGGCCAGTTCGCGGCCGCGCTCGTCGGCGCCCGGCATCGCACTCCAGCCGATCCCGAACGCGGCATAGACGGCCTCGAGCACGGCGTCGAGCCGTGCGCCTAACTCGTTGGGCTGCGGCACCTCGAACGGGATCCCGGCCATGCGAATTTTCGTTTTGACGCGCACCAGACGCTGACCCATCGTCGCCGGCGAAATCAGGAATGCTTGCGCGATGCGCGCCGCGTCGAGGCCGAGCACGGTCTGCAGCATGAGCGGCGTGTGCATGGCGGGGTCGATTGCCGGATGCGCGCACACGAACAGCAGCTTGAGGCGCTCATCGGGAAAATCAGCCGGAGCGCTCGTATCGATCGCCGCGACATCCGGCGTCATTACGACACTTTCGTGTGCCCGCACCACCTGGTCGTGACGCACGCGATCGATGTAGAAGTTGCGCGCCGCGGCGACGAGCCATGCTTCCGGACTGTTCGGAACTCCGTCGCGAGGCCACGTGGCGAGCGCCGCGACCAACGCGTCGCCTAACACGTCCTCGGCACTGGCGACGTCGCGCGTGTGCGCGATGAGGCGCGCCAGCAGCCTGCCGTACGACTCGCGGGCGACGCGTTCGATCGTTCGATGCGCGTCCGCCGCGCCGCCAGGGTTCATCCGGTGATCCGGATCCTCGCCTCGTGACTGACCGGCCGGACCTCGACAGCGCCGAGCGACGACGCGGGGCACCGTGCCGCCCAATCGAGCGCGGCATCGAGCGATGGAAGCTCCAGCACACAGATGCCCGCGAGTTGCTCCTTCGACTCGGCGCACGGGCCATCTTGCACGCGTCGCGTGCCGTTCGTAAGGCGCACGGTCGTCGCGGTCTCGGGGATCTCGAGCGCATCGCCGCCAACGTACACGCCGGCCTCGACGATGGCCTTGTAGTACGCGCGCCAGGCGCCGATGTACGGGTCCTCGTCGTTCTTGCGCGCCTCGAAAGCTCGCGGCAATTCGTAAATCAGCAGCGCGTATTGCATCGTGTTCTCCTCGCAAAGCGGACGTCGAATGGTGGTGTTGTCTCAAGGCAAAGACTGGCGTCTGGCGCAACGCACCCCCACGCCTAAAGCGCGCGGTCGATCCATCGCCGCGCGGTGGCGGCCATATCCTCCATGACCGCCGCATCGGTTCGCCCCGACGACTTGAGCACGTGAAAACTGTGGTCCGCACCTTCCACCCAATGCATCTCCCACGGCGCCGTCATTCGTTGAAGCGCGCGCTCCATGATGTCGCGCGTGATGAACGGATCCCGCGTGCCGCAGAAGCACAGCACCGGCATCCGAATGTCAGGCAGGTGCGCATCGCGCAGCTGGCCGGTCTTTCCCGGCGGATGCAGCGGATAGGCCAGCAACAACAGGCCGTCAGCCGCGAACCCCTGGGCCGCGAGCATGGACGCGGCTCGACCGCCCATCGACCGGCCGCCGATCACGACCCGTTTGGGGCCGAGCTCTCTGCGCGCGTGTTCGACGACTGCAGCCACCGTGTCCTGGAGGACGGGCATCTGATCGGGCCGGCCGCGCTTCTTTTCTCTGTAGAGAAAGTTGAATCGCACGACGCCGATCCCGCGGGCGGTGAGCGCCTTGGCGGTGGCGACCATACTTCGGTCGCTCATGTTTCCGCCCGCGCCGTGCGCGCCGACGAAGAGCGCAGCATCGGCAACGCCTAACGCAGCGTCATAGGTGGCCGATGTCGTCTCGGGCCCGACGGCCACGGTCCACGGCTGGCTCATGCCGGCGCGCTCGGCGTCAGGCGCATTTCATCGAGGAACCGATGGCCGCCCGTGCGTTTCTCGCCGCGCGTCCGGACGCGCGTGAGCACCAGGCGATCGATGGTCCGCGTCATGCCGACGTACAGCACGCGACGGGCCTCCTGGATCTCCTCTTCGGTGGCAGGCTTGGCGTTGGTGCCGCCGGGCATCTCGCCGTCTTCCGCGCCCACGATGTAGACGCGAGAGAACTCGAGACCCTTGGTCGAGTGCAGGGTGAGGAGATTCACGCGTCCGCGTTCGGGGTCGTGGCCATCCCACTTCGACAGCACGATGCGTTCGAGCAGATCGGTCAGCTGCTCTTGCAGGGTGCCGTCGGGAATCTCGGCGATGAGGCGGCGAAGCCGCGCCATGACCGTTGGATAGCGTTCGTCCGCTGTCTTTTCGGCGCGGATGCGCAGCATGAGCGCGACGCCGCCCAACCGTTCGATCAGGTCGTGGAGGGAGGGGAGGGACGCGTCGGCGCCGCGGTGGCGCTCGTACCAGTCCAGGCACGTGCTGTACTTACCTAACGCAAACGGCCTCGTGATCCGGGCAAACAGCGCCGCCTCCGCGCACGGGGGCCCGCTGTCATCCAACCCTAACGCAACGCCGAGGGGGCCGAGCATGTGGCCTAACGCAGTTTTGCGGGCGCGGGAGAGTTTGCGTTCCTCGAGCGCCGGCAGCAGCTTGGCCAGCGCCACCGTGTCGTCCAGCGCCCGGTGCGATTGCCCGGTGGGGATGCCGAGCTGGCGGGACAAGTCGCCTAACCGGCGGCTCGTCGGGAACAGGTCGCGCGCCAGCGGCAGCGTATCGAACAGGCTGAGGTCGAACGATCCGTTGAGCGCCTTGGCCGTGCGCCTGAGGATCGGGAAATCGAAGTGGTGGCCGTTGTGGGCGACGATGACATCGTCGCCGCAGAACGACCGGAAGGCCGGCCAGACCTCGGCGATGGGCGGCGCGCCGGCGACGTCGGCGTCGTGAATGCCGTGTGTGGCCGATGCGTCGGCCGGAATGGGACCCTTCGGCTTGACCAACGACGAGTAGGTGTCGACCACCGTGCCGTCGCGCACCCGCACCGCGGCGATCTCCACGATCTCCGTGGTGGCCGCGACGGCGCTGGTGGTTTCGAGGTCGACGGCGGTGTAGTTGGTGAACGCCGAGCGCGTGTCGGTCATCTCGAGGAGCTGTCCAGCCTTGAACACGGCGAGCGGCAGTCCGAGTGTCGGCGCATCGGCGGCGGTGAGATGCAGGGACGAGTCCGGCGGCGGGTCGCCGCGCACGGCGCGCACGTTGAGATCGCCGAGCATGCCGGCGATGGCGATGCCCGCGCCGCCTAACGGAGGGATCCAGAGCCGCGCGCCGCGCGCCCGTGCGTCGCGCAGCCGCTCGGCGATGCGCACCACTTCCGGGACCGACGCCGGATCGCTGATGTCGTCCAGATGGTCGCCGAGCACCGACTGGAGCATGCCGACGCGGCGCGAGAGCAGCTCCTGGACCAACGCCGCGACCGATGGGTGTTGCTTGCCGACCGCCTCGAGGTTGCGCAGGTCGGCCGTCGCGCGGCGGATCTGCTTGCCGCGCTCGTCGTGGCGCGGCAGGCGCGCCTGCATGTGGCCTAACTTCACCCGCAAATCGTTCGCGCCGGTGGTCTGCATCGCTTCGGCTTCGAGCAAGGTCGATTGCGGCAGCACGGTGCGCAGGAACCCGTCCCGCAGCAGCGCATCGTCGGGGCGCGCGATCACGCGAAGCGCGGCGATGAGGTACGACACTACGGGGTCTTCTGCCAGCGCCCGCCCCGCAGCGAGGCGGCAGGGCACGCCGGCGTTCACGAGCTCCGTCTCGACGCGCTCGCCGATTTCGTGTTTCCGGTACAATACGGCGACGTCGCCGAAATCGAGATCGGGGTGGTCGCGGCGATCCCGCGCGATGTCGGCGACGAGCCAGGCGGCTTCATCGTCGTCGGTGTCGAAATCCACTGCCTGCACGGCGAAGGTGTCGTCGCGATCGGCGCGCGGCACGATCTTGTCGGTGAAGATCGGCGGGTTGTGCTCGATGAGCGTGCGGGCGAGCGCAAACACGGTGCGCGGGCAGCGGCGATTCTCCTCGAGGTGGATCCGGCGCTCGCCTAACTGGAATTCCTGGTCGAAGGTGGTGAACACGGCGCGGTCGGCGCCGGCCCAGGAGTAAATCGATTGCTCGTCGTCGCCCACCGCGAAGACGTGGCGATGGTCCCGGGCCAGCCCGCGGATGATGCGATACTGCACGCGATTCAGATCCTGGAATTCATCGACGAGCACGACGTCCCATCGCGTGCGAATCTCCGCCGCGCGCGGCGAGCGCTCCATGAGCTCCGCGGCCTTGATCACGAGATGATCGAAGTCGAGCACGTTGCGTCGCACGAGGTGACGCTCGTACGCGTCGAACAGGACGAGCGAATCGTGATGCAGGCCGATGTTGCGAAACCGGAACGCCGAGAACTGCGTGAGCGTGTGGCGATGCCAGCGGCGAGGGCCTTCGATCCGGCGCAGGACGCCTAACTGATAATCCTCGTCGGCGAGGCCGAAGCCGGCCGGCAACCCGATGTCCTCGCCGTAGCGCCGCAGCAAATCGGCGCAGAACGCGTGGATCGTGCCGCGCGTGATGCGCTGCGCGGCGTCCGCGAGTCCGGCGCGTGTCTCGAGACGGTGCGCAATCTCGCCGGCGGCCTTATTGGTGAACGTGAAGACGCAGATGCGCGACGGATCGAACCCGTGCTGTTCGATGAGGTATCGAATGCGCTCGATGAGGCAGAACGTCTTGCCCGCGCCGGGGCCGGCGAGCACGAGCAGGGAGCGCGGTTCGGCTTCGATCGCGCGCCGCTGCGACGGGGTGGGGTGATTGGTGCTCGGAATGAAATCCGTGTGCGTCATGGGGACGCGGTGCGACCGCGCCCGAAGAATGGCGCCGAGTGTGGGTCAGCGCAACGGCGCGCCGTCGGCGATACTCGCGAACAGGTCTTTCACGTCGAGCTCGAACAGGGCCGTGCACCCCTCCGGGCGCCACGTTAGGCGGTCGGCAATGACCCTGGCGCTTTCGTCGTCCGGGTGCCAAACCTCGAACGTTTCGGACGTGCCGTCCACAATCCAGTATTCAGGTACGCGATCACGCTGGAACGCTCGGCGCTTGGTGAAGCGATCATGCCGCAGCGAGCTCGGGGACAGGGCTTCACAGATGAGCATTGCGTGCCGAATCGGATCCACGGCGGCCGAAAGAAGTCCGTTAGGCGCGGGAATGACGCACAGGTCGGGTTCGAAGCGCGTCCCTGGGCGCAACCGAAAGTCAACCGGCCCGAACAGTACCTCGCCGATCCGTTGCTCGCTGAGGTACGGGCCAAGTCTGAAGGCCAGTTGCATCAACGCTCGCTGATGCCGCGTCGTCGGTGGAGACGTAACTAACAGCTCCCCGTCGACGAGCTCGTACCGGGGCGTGTAGCCCGGGCGTTCATCGATAAGGCGCGCGACTTCCTCTTCCGTCCAGCGGCGCGGTCGAGTCGAAGGCATAGACATAAGTTGCTCGGCCCCACGGTGATAAGGCAACTCGGCCTGCGCGACGATGGGGCTCGATGGCATGTCGAATCTCATCGGAAACGATGGTATCAGTCGCAATTCATTTTGCACGCATCGGACACCAGCGTCGCGCCTCTCTTGTGGTCCTCCGAATCATCTGCTAGCTTTCAAAAACCGAAGACACACCGAACTACTATTGTAATGGCTGTCGCGCGTGCGAGCCAGTCGCGCGGCGGAGGCGATGGGCAATGACCCAAGTGATGGGCAGGGATGAGCTCGAGAAGTGGCTTTGCGGTCCTGGCGTGAGGACCCCGACGCACGCCGAGCTTGCGGCGCACGCTGGACTGCCGCTGAGCATCTTCGGCGACTCGACGCTGCTGCGCACCGCGCGCCGGTTGCGAGGTTTGCGCTTCGTGTTGGCGGTGCTGCGGGACGTGTACGCCGACGATGATGTCGTCCGACACTGGTTGCGGCAGTCGCGGGCCGAGCTTGAGGACTCGAGTGCGCTCGAGGCGCTCCTGGTCGGCCGCGTTGGAGCCGTTGAAGAGCTCGCCGTGCGTGAGTGGCACCGTCCGTGGCGGGCTGCGCGCACGCGCTTGACCCAGACGTGCGCGCCCGTCTAAGATGCTTGCTTAAGGCGCACGCATGCAGCGCGTCATCGTCGAGTCCGGCCTGACTCTCTGTGCTCGGAGAGTCGGGCCGTTTCGTGTCACGGTATGGCCGGATCGGGAACGGTTCGGTGCGTCCCAGGTGTTGGTGTGAGGAAGGGTCCTTTGAGCTCAAACGGTTTTTCCGTTGTCGGCATTTCCGGCAGTCCCTCCGCCGCGTCGAAGTCGAGGCGTCTTTTGGAGGACGTGCTGGCGGCGTTAGGCGCGCTCGGCGTGGCGGCGACGCTCGTCGATCTCGCGACCGTGCCGGCCGACGGGTTGCTGGGCCGCCGCGCCGCGCCGGAGGTGGAGCAGGCGTTGGCATCGGTGGCGGCGGCGGACATCGTGGCGGTGAGCACGCCGGTATATCGCGCCACCTACAGCGGACTACTCAAAGTGTTTTGCGACCTGTTTGCTGCGGGTGCGTTAGGCGGGAAGGTTGCGATTCCGATCGCGACCGGCGGCGGGCCGTCGCACGCGCTGTGCATCGATCACGGGCTGCGTCCGCTCCTCGCAAGCGTCGGCGCGGTCGTCGTGGCCGCCGGCGTCTACGGCACGGACGCCGAGTTCATCGAACGGTCGCCTAACGCTGAGTTGATGGCGCGGGCGAGGATGGCCGCCGGCGAAGCGGTTGCTCTCGCCGAAGGGCTTCGTGCGGTTCGCGGAGCGATGTCGTCGTCTTCCATGGAGAGTTGACACACATGTCCGTCGTCGATCGACCGATTGCCATTTTTCACGAGCATCCCGACTGGTTCCGGCCGCTGTTCGCCGAGCTCGATCGTCGCGGCACGCCGTACGTGCGGCTCGACGCCGCGTCGCATCGGTTCGATCCGTCGGAACGCCAGTCGCCGTACTCGCTCGTGTTCAATCGCGCGAGCCCGTCGGCGTACCTGCGCGGGCACGCGCAGTCGCTCTACTACACGCTGCACTGGCTGCGGCACCTGGAGCGCATCGGCGTGCCCACGGTGAACGGGTCGGCCGTCTATGCACTCGAGTTGTCGAAGGCAACGCAGCTCGGTCTGCTCGACGGGTTGGGCCTGCCGTATCCGCGCGCCGTGGTGATCAACGACGCGGCCGAAGCGCCGGGCGCCGCGGCGGGACTCCGGTTCCCGGTGCTGGTCAAGGCCAACGTGGGCGGGAGCGGCGCGGGCATCGTGCGCTACGACACCCCGGAGGCGCTGGCCGACGAGACTGCACGCGGCTCGGTTGCGTTAGGCATCGACGGCACGGCGCTGGTGCAGGAGTCGTGCCCCTTGCGCGACGGGCACATCACGCGCGTCGAAACGTTGGGCGGCGAGTATCTGTACGCGATCAACGTCTATCCGGCGACCGGCTCGTACGATCTCTGTCCCGCCGACGCCTGCCAGCGCACGGATGGGGTGGAGCTGGTGCGCGGCGCCTGTGCGATCGACGCGCCTCGCACCGGCATGCGGGTCGAGGCGGCGCACCCGCCGCGCGACGTCATCGCGCAGGTGGAGCGCATCGCGCGCGCGGCCAAGCTGGACGTGGGCGGGATCGAGTATCTCGTCGACGATCGCGATGGCAGGCACTACTTCTACGACATCAACGCGTTGTCCAACTTCGTGGCCGACGCGCCCAACGTCATCGGGTTCGACCCCTTCGCCCGGCTCGCGGACTACCTCGAGACGCGCGCGGGCCTAACGACGGTGGAGGCGGCGTAATGCGGTATGGCTATTGGCTTCCGGTGTTCGGCGGCTGGCTGCGCAACGTGCCGGACGAGAACATGGACAGCAGTTGGGACTACGTGAGGCGGTTGGCGCGTCGCAGCGAAGAGATCGGCTACGACATCACGCTCATCGCCGAGCTCTTTCTGAACGACATCAAGGGCATCGATGCGCCGGCGCTCGACGCCTGGTCGACGGCGGCCGCGCTGGCGGCGGTGACGGAGCGGCTGGAACTCATGGTCGCCGTTAGGCCGACGTTTCATTCGCCGGCCATTCTCGCGAAGCAGGCGGCGAACATCGACCAGATCGCGCACGGGCGCTTGGCGCTCAACGTGGTGTCGAGCTGGTGGTCGGACGAGGCGCGCCGGTACGGCGTGCAGTTCGACCAGCACGACGACCGGTACGCTCGCACCGCGGAGTGGCTCGACGTGCTCGACGGCGCGTGGCACGAGCCCACGTTTTCGTATCACGGCCGCTACTACAACGTGGATGACTTGGTGTTGGAGCCCAAGCCGGCGCGCGCGCCGCGCCCCACGATCTATGCGGGCGGCGAATCGGAAGCGGCCAAGACGCTCATCGCGCGCGCATGCGATGCATACGTCATGCACGGCGATCCGGCCGAGCGCATCGCGCCCAAGATCGCCGACATGACGCAACGTCGCGAAGCGGTGGGCGCGGAACCGATGACGTACGGAATGGCGGCGTACTTCATCGTCCGGGACACGGAGCGAGAGGCGCGGCGCGAGATGGAGCGGATCACCAACGTGTCGCCGGGGTCGCCGGGCTACAACAACTATCAGGATTGGATCTCGAACACGAAGCTCGAGCAGCAGGTGAGTCTCGAGGATTACTCGGTGTCTAACCGTGGGCTGCGCGCTGGGCTTGTCGGCACGCCGGAGCAGGTGGCGGAGCGGATCATCGACCTCGAGAAGGCGGGGCTCAACTTGCTGCTGCTGCAGTGCAGCCCGCAGTTCGAGGAGATGGAGCGGTTCGCGGAGCAGGTGATGCCGTTGGTGGAGCGGGAGCGGGCGGCGGCGAGCCGGGCGAGCTGACATCCGATCACCGCGGTACGGTCGGTTGACACACGATCTGAGGATTTGCGCCCGCCCCGCGGGCGCTTTCGCTAACAGCGGACCGCCTATGCCTCTCGCTCCGGCGCTCGGCGTCTACACGACGTCCGCGTTCATTCTACTGCGTGCGGTCGCAGCCTAAACATGGCGGCGTGTCCCACGCGCGCGGCGGAACTGCTTCCCTTGCCATGGGATGAGGGCTAGGCTGTTCGGAGCGCGCGTACTTAGGCAGCGAATTCTTGCGATAAATCGAGGAACCTCGCAGGATAAGCATGCAGCGTAAGGCACACTACAGCGCAACCATGCAGCATAGTGTAATAG
>DASUHB010000003.1 GCA_036273715.1 Gemmatimonadaceae bacterium | reverse complement strand
ATCGAGTGGCTGAACGGCGAGCTCGAGGCGACGAATCGCGGCGTCATGGCGCTGTATGCGGAGCTCGAGGATCGCGCCGAGGATCTCAAGCGCGCCTCGGAGCACAAGACGCGGTTTCTCTCGGACGTGAGTCACGAGCTTCGCACGCCGATGACGTCGGTGCTCAACCTCGCGCGTCTCCTGCTCGATCGCGCGGACGGGCCGCTCACCGAGGAACAGGAGCGGCAAGTGGAACTGATCCAGCAATCGGTGCAGACCGTGACCGGCCTTGTGAACGACCTGTTGGACATCGCGCGCATCGAAGCGGGACACAGCACGCTCCGCTATCGCGCGGTCACGGTGGGCGAGTTGTTTGCCGCGCTGCGCGGGATTTCTCGTCCGCTCCTCACGTCCGATGCCGTGAATCTCTCGTTCGAGGACGATGAGTCGAATACGCTGCTCGAGACGGACGACACCCGGCTCGCGCAAATTCTGCGCAACCTGCTGTCGAACGCCATCAAGTTCACCGAGCGCGGCGAGATCCGCGTGTCGGCGCGCGTCGAGATCGGAGACACGGTGCGCTTCGATGTCCGGGACACCGGCATCGGCATCGCGGCCGCGGATCAGGAGCGCGTCTTCGAAGAGTTCACGCAAATCGACAGCCGCTTGCAGCGGCGCGTGCACGGCAGCGGTCTCGGATTGCGTCTGTCGCGCACGCTCGCCACGCTGCTCGGCGGCCGGATCGAGCTGGTGAGCGCGCCGGGACGCGGGTCGACCTTCAGCGTCATCGTTCCACGGCGGCACTCCGGTTGGGCCGAGCAGCCCGCGCCTAACGAGCCCGCACCGCATGAGGCAACGGTATGATGAGCATGCACACGGAAGGCGGCGTGCCCGTCGATCCCGCGCCGCGCAACGATCTGCCTCCGAACGCGGATCGCACGGTCATCGAGATCCACGGGCCGGTGGACGATGTGCCGGAGTCCCTCGGCGACGGCGGAGTTCCGTCGGTGCTCGTGGTGGACGACACGCCCGGCAACCGGTACACTGCCGGACGCGTGCTGCGCGGCGCCGGCATGCGTGTCACGGAAGCCGAGACCGGCGCCGAGGCGCTCCGCTTCGCGAAGGCGCAACCGGATCTCATCGTGCTGGACATTCGACTGCCCGACATGACGGGCTACGATGTCTGTCAGCGACTGAAGGCCGATCCGGCAACGAAGTTCATTCCGCTGATGTATCTCTCGGCGAGCTACACCGGCAGCGCGGATCGCGCGTACGGCCTGGACGCTGGCGCCGATGCATATCTGACGCATCCGATCGATCCGCCGTTGTTCCTGGCCACGGCGCGCGCCCTCCTGCGCGCCGGACGCGCGGAGTCGGCCTTTCGGCGCGCGGCGGTGGAATGGCGGACCACGTTCGACGCCATCGGCGAGGCGATCTTTCTCATCGATGAAGGCGGGATCGTTAGGCGTTGCAACCGCGCCGGCAGCGCGCTGGTCCGCGGCCATCCGCGGACGCTCGTTGGGCAGCCGTGGACGCAAGTGATTGACGACCTCGGCATCGAACGCCCGGATGCGCTCGCGGGCATCGTGGGCGGCCCGGCGCTGCGCGATGTCGAGGTGGCGCGGCGCGGGCGGTGGCTGAGCGTGTCGACCGATCGCGTCGTCGCCCGCTCGCCCGAGCAATCGCTCACCGTCTGCGTGCTGTCCGACATCACGTCGCGGAAGGCGGCGCAGATCGAGCACGAAGGGTTGCTGGCGCGCACAGCGCAGGCGTTGCGCGATGCCGAGGATGCGCGGCGCGAAGCGGAATCGGCGAACCGTGCCAAGAGCGATTTCCTCGCCGTGATGTCGCACGAGCTGCGCACCCCGTTGAATGCGATCGCCGGCTTCACGGAGCTGATCTCACTTGGCGTGCGCGGGCCGGTCACGCAGGACCAGCTCAACGATCTGGAGCGCATCCGCAAGAGCGAGATGACGCTGCTCACGTTGATCAACGACCTGCTCAGCTTTGCAAAGCTCGAGAGCGGATCGATTCAGTACACGATCACCGAGATGGCGGCGGACGAAGCGATCGAGGCCGCGAGCGAATTCGTCGAGCTGCAGGTGCGGGCGAAATCGGTGACGTTCGTGAAGGTGCCGTGTCCCACGAAAGTCATGGTGCATGCGGACTCCGACAAAGTGAAGCAGATACTGCTCAACCTGCTGTCGAACGCGATCAAGTTCACGGACCCGGGCGGCACGATCACGCTGCGGTGCACACGGGACGCCGAGCGCGCGTATTTCTACGTCACCGACACCGGAGCCGGGATTCCGCCGGACAAGCTCGACGTGATCTTCGACCCATTCGTGCAGGTCGACCAGCGGCTGGTGCGCGAGCACGCGGGCGTCGGGTTAGGCCTGGCGATCAGCCGGGACCTGGCGCGGGGCATGAACGGCGACCTCACCGTGACCAGCACGTTGGGCGTGGGCTCGACGTTCAGGCTCAGTCTGCCGGCGCGGCCGTGAGCGGCGGCCTGGCGCCGCAGCGCCTAACCGTTAGGCGCGGACGAGCCGGCGGTACTTGATGCGGTGCGGTTGATCGGCGTCGGCGCCCTTCCGCCGCTTGAGATCCTCCATGTACTCCTGGTAGTTGCCCTCGTGCCACACCACCTCGCTGTTTCCCTCGAACGCGAGCATGTGGGTGGCGATGCGGTCGAGGAACCAGCGGTCGTGCGAGATGACCACCGCGCAGCCGGCGAATTGCACCAGCGCATCCTCGAGCGCGCGCAGCGTGTCGACGTCGAGGTCGTTGGTCGGCTCGTCCAGCAACAGGAGATTGCCGCCGCCCTTGAGCAGCTTGGCGAGGTGCAGGCGGTTGCGCTCGCCGCCGGACAGGTCCTTCACGAGCTTCTGCTGATCCGGTCCGCGGAAGCCGAAACTCGAGAGATAAGCGCGCGCGTTGAGCTCGCGCGAGCCGATGTCGATGGTGTCGCGGCCGTCGCTCACCTCTTCGTAGACGGTGCGCGCGCCGTCGAGCGCGCGGCCCTGATCGACGTACGCAATGCTCACGGTGTCGCCCACCGTGAGCGTGCCCGCGTCCGGCTGCTCCTGGCCGACGATCATCCGGAAGAGCGTCGTCTTTCCCGCTCCGTTAGGCCCGATCACGCCGACGATGCCGCCCCGCGGCAGGCTGAACGAGAGGCCGTCGAACAGCAGCGTGTCCCCGAAGGCCTTGCGCAGGTCCTTGGCGATCACCACGTCGTTGCCTAACCGCGCCGGCGGCGGAATCACGATCTCGCTCTGCAGCACCCGCGCCCCCACGTCGCCGGCGGCCAGCTCCTCGAAGCGCGTGATGCGCGCCTTGCTCTTCGCCTGCCGCGCCCGCGGCGCCATGCGCACCCACTCCAGCTCGTGCTCGAGCGTCCGCTGCCGCGCGCTCGCCTGCTTTTCCTCCTGCGCGAGACGCGTCCGCTTCTGGTCGAGCCACGACGAATAGTTCCCTTCCCACGGAATCCCGCGCCCGCGGTCGAGCTCCAGAATCCATTTCGCGACGTTGTCGAGGAAGTAGCGATCGTGCGTCACCGCGACCACCGTCCCCGGGAACTCGGCGAGGTGACGCTCCAGCCACGCGACGCTCTCGGCGTCGAGATGGTTGGTCGGTTCATCCAGCAGGAGCAGATCCGGCTGCTCGAGCAGGATGCGGCAGAGCGCAACGCGGCGGCGCTCGCCGCCGGACAACCTGGACACGTCGGCATCCGGCGGCGGAAGGCGCAGCGCGTCCATCGCGATCTCGATCTTGTGGTCGAGATTCCAGGCGTCGGCTGCGTCGATGCGCTCCTGCACCTTTGCTTGCTCGTCCAACAGTTTCTGCATCGCGTCGTCAGACATCGGCTCCGAGAACTTTGCCGCGATCGCGTCGAAGCGCAGCAGGAGCTCGCGCGTTTCGCGCACCGCTTCTTCGACGTTGCCTTTGACGTCTTTGCTCGGATCCAGCTGCGGCTCCTGCGGCAAATACGCCACGCGCGTGCCCGCGGCGGGCCACGCTTCCCCCTGATAGTCGTGATCGACTCCGGCCATGATTTTGAGCAGCGACGACTTGCCGGCGCCGTTCGCGCCTAACACGCCGATCTTCGCGCCCGGATAGAACGAGAGCCAGATCCCTTCGAGGATGACCCGAGACGGCGGCACCACCCGCTTCAGGTCCTTCATGACGTAGATGAACTGCGCTGGCATGGAAGAACGCGGTTGAGGGAACACGCAACTTAATCGGAACGCGGCCCCGTCCTACTGGCAAATCACACCACCCATCGCCGAGGCCGGCGAAACCCAGCATCGGGACTGGCCACGCCGCTATTCCTCGGGCAATACATTCTCCATCCACACATCAACCCTTCATCGCGAGTCCCTGCTCGTGTCACTCGCTTCAGACTTTCTCGCCCTGCACCGCGCCGCCACACCGCTCGTGCTCCCGAACGCCTGGGACGTGATCAGCGCACGACTGATCGAAGATGCCGGCTTCCCGGCGATCGCCACGACCAGCGCGGGCGTCGCATGGTCACTCGGCTACGCAGATGGTGAAGACATCACCCGCGACGAGATGCTCGCTGCCGTTGCGCGCATCGCGAAAGCCGTACGCGTACCGGTCAGCGCCGATCTCGAGGCGGCCTACGGACCCAGCCCCGACGACGCGGCTGCCACGGCGCGCGGCGCAATCAAAGCCGGCGCCGTCGGATTCAACTTCGAGGATTCGACCGCCGATCCCAACAAGCCGCTGCTCGACATCCCACTTCAAGTCGCGCGCATCCGCGCGGCGCGCGCAGCAGCGGACGAGCTCGGCGTCCACCTCGTGATCAATGCGCGCACCGACGTCTACCTCGCTGAAATCGGTGCGCCCAACACGCGGTTCGACGAAACCGTACGCCGACTGACTGCCTACCGCGACGCCGGAGGCGATTGTCTGTTCGCTCCCGGCGTCGCCGATCCGGACATCATCGGACGCCTGGTCAACGCGCTCAACGCGCCGCTCAACGTGCTCGCCACGCCGGCCTCGCCGCCCGTTGCCGAGCTCGCAAAGCTCGGTGTCGCGCGCATCAGCCTCGGCGGCGGCGTGTATCGGGCGGCCCTGGGCCAAACGAAGCGTCGGTTAGGCGAATTGCGGCTGCACGGCCGCTTCGATGCGATGCTCGAGGGCGCCATCACCCACGCCGAAGCGCAGCGAACGCTCACGACCCATCAGCGCCCAATCTGACGCCTCCCTTGACCATGCTCTACACCACACTCGGAACCACCGGTCTCACCGTCTCCCGTCTCTGCCTCGGCTGCATGAGCTACGGCAGCCCGAGCTGGCGCGCCTGGGTGCTCGACGAAGCTGCCGCCCGACCGTTCTTCAAGCGCGCGCTCGACGCCGGCATCAACTTCTTCGATACCGCGGACATGTACTCGGTGGGCAGGAGCGAGGAAATCACAGGACGCTGGCTGCGCGAGATGGCGTCTCTCGACGAGATCGTCATCGCCACGAAAGTGTTCAACCAGATGCGAAGCGCGCCCAACATGCGTGGCCTGTCTCGCAAACACATCGTCCAGGCGTGCGAAGCGAGCCTCACGCGGCTCGGCATCGAAACGATCGACCTCTATCAGATCCACCGCTTCGACGCCGATGTCCCGATCGACGAGACGCTGGCCGCCCTCGACCTTCTCGTGCACCAGGGCAAGGTTCGCTACATCGGCGCAAGCTCCGGATACGCGTGGCAAATGGCGCAAGCGCTGAGCGCGTCCGAGCGCAACGGATGGGCGCGCTTCGTGTCGATGCAGAACCACTACAATCTCGTCTACCGGGAAGAAGAGCGGGAAATGATTCCGCTCTGCCGCTCCGAAGGAATTGGAATCATTCCGTGGTCGCCGTTGGCGCGCGGATTACTCGCGCGCGCACCGGGCGAGCACACCGTTCGCATCGACTCCGACGACTTCGCGCGCGGTCTCTATGACTCGCCGGGCGACGAAGACGTCGTGGCCGCCACTCACCGCGTTGCAACGGCTCGCGGCGTCAGCAGCGCCGAGGTCGCACTCGCGTGGCTGTTGAGCAGGCCCGG
The DNA here is from genome assembly GCA_036273715.1 of Gemmatimonadaceae bacterium. Classification (NCBI taxonomy): domain Bacteria; kingdom Pseudomonadati; phylum Gemmatimonadota; class Gemmatimonadia; order Gemmatimonadales; family Gemmatimonadaceae; species Gemmatimonadaceae bacterium. The sequence continues at coordinate 977 of DASUHB010000003.1, read as the reverse complement.
CGTCACCGCCCCGATCGTCGGCGCGACCAAACTCGAGCATCTCGAGACCGCGATTCGTGCGCTCGACCTCCACCTGGACGCCGGTGAGTGCAAGGCGCTCGAAGCGCCCTATCGTCCGCACGCCGTGAAAGGTCATCATTGATCGCGCCGAGCTGAATCCGTATCGGAGCCGGCCTCGGATTACCGCCGAGCGGGTGGTATGCTTAACGGACAGGACACGCGTCGGCGGAGGCCGCCGGCGCGGCGGCATCGTTACTTCGAAGGAGCTCGTCATGCGACCCGGACTCGTCGGTTTCGGCCTCCTCTTGTTGGTTCCGTTAGGCGACGTCGCGGCTCAGTCCGGCGACTTCGTCTACGCGCCCGGCACGCAGCACTATCGGTGGGTCACGGAAGTGCACCGCGAGCAGATCCAGGGCGGCGGCCGCGCCCCGTTCGAGTTCGACGTCACCACGACGCAGCTCGTGACTCTGCAGCTTACCGCGAAATCGCGCGACACACTTCAGCTCGGCATCACGCTCGATTCGGTCGGAGTCTCGACCAAGTTCGATGCGCCCGCTCCGGATGTCCGTCACCTGTTCGGCCAGAAGCTCACCGGTCTCATTTCCCCGCAGGGGAGGCTCTACCAGTTCGATCCGCCGCCGGGCACGACCGATCCTGACGTCATTGCGCTCTACCGGGCCTTTCGCCGTTTTCTGGTGTCGTTTCCCCCCAAACCCGTCGCCCCGGGCACGAGTTGGGCGGACACGACGAACGAGCACGTCGACAAGGATGGATTTGCCGTCAACATTCGCTCGGTCACGCTGTCGCGCGTCACCGGCGATACGACAGTGAACGGCCAGCGTGCATGGCGGGTGGTCCGGCACACCGACATCGTGCAGAGCGGGATGTCGTCCGCGGCGCCGGACAGCGAGCGCGTGACGCTGCTGGGCCAGGGCTCGGCGAACGCCATCCATGTGATCAGCCACGACGGCGTGTAT
>DASUHB010000002.1 GCA_036273715.1 Gemmatimonadaceae bacterium | reverse complement strand
GACGTACCTCTACACCGTGCCGACCGATGATCCGCCGGCGTGGGTCGCTCCTGTCATCGTCAAAGCGTCCGACGATCAGACGCTGTCCGCCGTGCTCGATCCGCGATTCGACATCAGACGCGGCGCGATCTTCGACACGTCTGCCGCAGTGCAGGGCGCCAGGATCACCTCGCTACCCGAGCCGAGTGCGGTGGAGGCGACGGTCACGCGCTACGATCCAGGACACATCGACGTCGATCTCAGACAGCCTGCGCCGCGTGGTTCCGCGCTTATGGTGTCGGAGAACTACTATCCGGGCTGGGTTGCCACAGCCGACGGGAAGCCGGCCGTCGTCGGACGCGCCGACTACGTGCTCATCGGCGTAGCGCTGCCTGAGGGCGCGCGGCACATCGATCTCACGTTCACGAGCGCCGCCTACGAACGCGGAAAAGTGATCACCATCGTGGCCATCCTCATCGCGCTGGCGATGCTGGCCGCCGGGATCGCTCTCGACAAAAAGCAGCATGCCTGAGCGCGCCATCGTCATCATCCCGACGTACAACGAGCGGGAGAACATCCAGCGACTCATTCCCGCGGTACTCGAAAAGGATCCGCGACTCGAGATCCTGGTGGTCGACGACGCGTCGCCGGACTGTACCGGACAGATCGTCGAGTCAATGGCGGCCGAGAATCCGCGTGTGCACGTGTTGCATCGTGCAGGCAAGATGGGACTCGGCACAGCCTATATCGCGGGCTTCCGATGGGGACTCGAGAACGGCTACGACTATCTCTTCGAGATGGACGCAGACTTCTCGCACGACCCAGCCCACCTCCCCCAGTTTCTCGACGCGATCGTGAACGCCGACCTCGTGTTGGGCTCGAGGTACCGCCGCGGCAAGGTGACCGTGGTGAATTGGCCGATGACGCGCCTCATCCTGAGCTTCTTCGCCAACATATACGCGAGAACTGTAACTGGGCTTCCTCTCGAGGATTCCACGGGCGGGTTCAAGTGCTTTCGCAGGTCCGTTCTCGAGGCAATCGACCTGAACGCGGTGCGATCGAACGGCTACGCGTTCCAGATCGAGATGAGCTTCCGCGTATGGAAGAAGGGATTTCGCATCGTCGAGATTCCGATCGTCTTCGTGGATCGTACCGAGGGCGAAAGCAAGATGTCGCGCAAGATCGTGCGTGAGGCTGTGTGGATGGTCTGGCGTCTCAGATGGCTGGCGATCACGGGACGCATCAAATGAGTGACCGGGAGTTTTTCAAGATGTCCGGCTCGGGAAACGACTTCGTCGTCTTCGACGCCCGCACCGAGCCGGCAGGTCAATTGGCCACACCTCGGGTGATACGTGACGTCTGTGCGCGAGGGACCGGTGTGGGCGCGGACGGCATGGTGTTCATCGAGCCTACCAGCACGAACGGCGCACAGTTCCGCATGCGCTACTTCAACAGCGACGGATCGGTCGCCGAGATGTGCGGCAACGCCGCGCTGTGCGTTACGAGCTTGGCGTCGCAGTTGGGTGCGGGCAGCGCGGCAGGGATGCGTTTCGAAACCGACTCCGGGATTGCGTCGGCACGCATGTGCGACGGCCAGCCGGAGGTCGACCTTTGGCCGGTGACGGACGTCCGGCCCGCTGCGGAGATCGCGCTGGAGCCGGGCGAGCAGCGAATTGGCTACGCAATCGTTGGCAACCCGCACGTCGTGATTTTGCGCGACGAGCTCGAGACGCTGGAGATCGTGCGCCGCGGTCGCGCGATCCGGCTGCACGAGTACGTTCGGCCTGGCGGCGGCGCGAACGCAAACTTCGTCGCGCGTCGGCCGGATGGCGGATTCGACATCCGCACGTACGAACGGGGAGTGGAAGCGGAGACGCTCGCGTGCGGCACGGGGTCGGTGTCGACGGCGATTTTGTTGGCCGCCTGGGGCGAGGCTGGTCTCGAGACGACGCTCAGGACGCGGTCCGGCCGGTCGCTGACGATCACGCTTCGGCGCGAGGGGAGCGCGTGGCTGCCGACGCTGCGCGGTGAGGGCCGCGTCGTCTTTCGGGGGCTGCTGCCGATTGGGTGACGCGATACTGTCGCGAAATGCTTGTCGCGACAGTAGGACGACAGTCAGGCGGCTCCATTGGCGTTATAGCTCGATCAGCGCATTCAACCCATCGGCCAAGCCATAGAGCGCTCCCGTACCGAGCAGTTGCACTCTGGGGTGGCGACAGTGGAGTCGAAACCCTTGCTAAGCAGCGAGCATCGAGATTTCCACAGTTTTCCACGATGCTAGTTTACATAACATATCTTATACGAAGTACTTTGCTGGCGATCCGAGCGCTCTGGAAAACCGGCTGCTTCAACGAACCGAGGGCGGCCGCAGATCGCAGCCGCCCCCGAGTCTTGCGCCAAGGTCACTCCGATTATCGGCTACTCACCCAGCCTTCACCGCCTTCGCCTGGAGCTCTCCAAGCCGCACGCGCGCCTCGGCGGCCGCCGGACTCGTTGGATCAGTTGCGAGCTTCGACCAGATCTTCACCGCGTCGGCCGTCTTGCCGCCCGCTGTGAGCGCCCGGGCCGCGTTCGCGAGGTACGTATCGCGATCCGCCTTGCCCTGCGCCATCGCTGCGGCCTTCTGGTACGCGTTCGCCGCGTCGTCGAACTTGTTCTGCTGCTCGTACCCGGCACCCAACAGGTTGTACGCCGACGCCTCGATGAACTTCGGCTTTTCCGCGATCAGCTTCTGCAGTCCCTCCACGCCCTCGGCGTATTTGCCGGCATCGAAGTAGGTCTGCGCGAGGAGCAGCTGAGCCTGCCGACCCGCGTCCGTGGACCCGTATCTGTTCACAAGTCGCTCGAGGTCGCTCTGCGCAAGTGCTGAGTTGCCAGCACCTAACGCCTGCTCCGCCTGCAGCAGCGCCGACGACGCATTGCGCGCTTGCGCCTGCTGCGACTTCACGTACAAGAACCCGATGCCAACCAGGACCACCACGACGAGAGCGGCGATCGATAGGCCCTTGCTGTGGATCAGCGCCCACTCCTTGAGGTCCTCAGCGCGGTCTTCCAGATCGGGGCGTGCAGCTGCACCTGTCTTGGTCATAGCCTGGCTCGTCTGCGTGAACGTGAAGAATGAATGCCTGCAAAGAGACTCGTTGGTACGCCACCCGATGCCCCGACAGTGCCCCTGGGGTGACTCGAACACCCGGCCAACGGTTTAGGAAACCGCTGCTCTATCCACCTGAGCTACAGGGGCTGTGAGGGGTACCCCGCCTCGATTCGCACGACTTTTCGAGATCCAGCGCGCCACCGGCTGTGCGTGCGCCGATCCCCAGTCGCCGCCGGAAGTATAGTACCCCACTCCTTTGTGCGGAAACCCTCCGGCGCGCCGACGGCCGGAGTTAGGCGCCCGGTCAGTACTCGAGCAGCGACTCGACGCGCCTGGACGACAGCGCCTGCACGCCGGACAAGAACGTGAGCACCATCAGGAGGCTGCACCCGATGACACGCGCACCGGTGCGTTCCACGAGCTCGCACGTCGCGCGCGCCGTCCCACCGGTGGCCAGCACGTCGTCCACGATGAGCGCTCGATCGCTCGGGCCCAAGGCATCGCGGTGCATCTCGAGCGCGTCGGTGCCGTACTCGAGCGCGTACTGCACCCGCTCCACCGTAGAGGGCAGCTTGCCCGGCTTGCGGACCGGAACGAACGCTGCGCCCAGATGCTGCGCGACCGGGGCGCCGAGGATGAACCCGCGACTCTCGATGCCGATCACGTGCGTGATCGCGTCCGCGGCGAACGGTGCCGCCATGGCCTCGGTCGCATGGTGAAACAGCGTCGCGTCCAGCAGAATGGGCGTGATGTCCTTGAAGACAATGCCCGACTTCGGAAAGTCCGGGACGTCCCGGATCGCGCGCCGCAACTCTCCCGCGAGGGCGCTCGACGTGAGCTCGCTTCGGTTCATGGGTGCCTCACCGTCTGATCTCGAAGGGGCGAGCGAGCGGCTCGTCGTCGCCTAACGGGTTCCGGGAAACATCGCTGACTGACGCGTTCCGCGGGCCGCGCGCCATCGCGGCGGCGAACTTCTCCACCCGCTCATCGTCGCCGCCGACGCCGATCTCCACGCTGCCATCGTCGCAATTTCGCACCCACCCGGATACGCCGAGCCGTTGCGCCGTCTCGCGGGCGAACCATCGGAAGCCGACGCCCTGCACCGCGCCGCGGACACGCAAGTGCAGGCGCAGCATGTCACGCACGCGTGGACGCGCCGGCGCGCAGCAGCGCGGCCAGCGTGAGCGCGAGCGCGCTCTCGTCGCTCTTGGCGAGCGCGACGTCGGCCGGCAACGGCACTTCTCCGGCGCGCACGCGCTGCGCGATGCGCTCCAGCGCCTCGGCGATCGTGTCCGGCATGCCGGGACGGCCGGCCACCGACAGCGGCCATCCTTCGGCGCTCGCCGCGAGCTCATGCGATGTGTCGCCGGTTTGGCCGTGCGCGGCGATTCCGGCGGCGGGCGTCCGGGCGCGCAGCCCGGAATCGGGCCACGCGAGCGCCGCAGCCAGCTCGTCCGGCGGCGGCGGAGCGGCGGGCAGGTCCCACGGCTCGCGCGGCGACGGCGCGCCGTGCTCGACGGCCGGCACCATCCGCGGCGTGGCCCACCGCGGCACGCTCTCGTTAGGCGCCGGTTCGGCGAAGGCTTCGGCGAGCGCTTCCTCGGCATCGTCCGGCGCCTGCGGGGCGACCGGCACCGGCGGCTCCGGCGCCGGTTCCGCCGCCTGCGGCTGGACGACGGCCTCGTTGCCTAACGGAGGCGTGGACGCGTCCCGCGGCGCCTCCGGCTGCGGCATCGCCTGGGGCGCCCAGAAGCTCTCCACCTCCAGCGGCGCGACGTCGGGCGACGCTGCCTCGAACGTGACTTCCGTGCGTTCGATCTCGAGGCCCCCGCCCTCGGACGGCACCGGGCGCGCGCCGCGCTCGAGCAACCGCGACGCATCGTCGTAGACCTGGAAGGCCATGGACGGATCGTCGCTCACGACCCCCTGCTCACCCGTCGCGCTGAGCGAGATCGGCGGGGTTTCGTACCGCTCGATCACGAAGCCATCGCGGGCATCGTGCGCCACGGTCCCCCGCCCTGCCTCGGACGGCGTTTCTGCGTTAGGCAACCGGGCTGGATCCGCAACGGCGGGCTCCTCCTTAACCGCCGCGCCCGTGGCCGCCTCCAGCCCGGTCGCCATCGCGTCGTCGGCGCCGACTGGAGCGTCAAACATGGGGAGCGGCGGCGGCTCGTACGACGCATCGAGGTCAGTCGGTGGCGGCGACGACACGACGGGCGCCGCGAACGGTGTCACCCGCGGCGTGGCCAACGGTGTCGTGAAGGCCGGGCGCTGTTTCGGGACGCCCGGAGGGGTGAACAGCGTCCGGCGCGGCGGCGTCGCCGTGGCCGACTGCGACGGCGTCGTTGGGCGGGCGGTGCGCGGCGCGAAAAACGGCGGTAAAGCCGTGCTGCGGCGTTGCTGCTTTTGCGTCTCGTCCGACTGATCGGGCATCGAGGCTCCCGAAAGGTGGGAAAATATAGCGCGCGTGGCGTTGGGCCGGCTACGACGGCCAGCCGTGCATCCCCACGAGCGGGACGAATCGCGCTGGCCCCATGTCACGGCGCTCCACGGCCTCGCCGCGACGCGTCACGAGCGTGAGCCGCTGTTCCTCGCGATCGCCCAGCGGAATCAACATGCGGCCGCCGTCGGCGAGCTGCTCGACGAGCGGCTGCGGCTCCGCCGGCGCGCCCGCCGTCACCAGAATCGCGTCGAATGGAGCATATTCTCGCCACCCCAGCGTTCCGTCGCCGCTCAGCAGGGAGACGTTCCGGGCGCCCGATTCGCGGATCGCATCGCGTGCCCGCTCGAGCAGACCGCCCACGCGCTCGATCGAGAAGACCTGGCTCGACAGGTGTGACAGCAGCACGGTCTGATAGCCGGAGCCAGTCCCGATCTCGAGCACGCGCTCGGACCCGGTGAGGCGCAACAGCTCGAGATAGCGCGCATGGGTGGACGGCTGCGAGATGGTTTGGCCGTTGCCGATGGGCAGCGCGCTGTCTTCGTACGCGCGGTGGCGCATGCCGGTGGGCACGAACAGATGCCGCGGCGTCTGATCGAACGCGCGCAGCACGTTGAGATCGCCCACACCGCCGTCGTGCAGGGCTTCGACCAGCCGGCGGCGCGCGCCGGCGTACTGGCTCATGGCAGTTCCATCCACCACGACGTCGCGTCCTCCAGCATGCGGGTGTGCGTGAGGTCGAGCGTCAACGGCGTGACGGACACGTATCCCTCGTTGACGGCGCGGAAGTCCGAGTCGTCGGCCCCGCTCCACTCCGCCGAGCCGCCCCCGATCCAGAAGATCTCGCGGCCGCGCGGGTCGTGCATGCGCACCAGCGAGTCGGAGTACACCCGCCTGCCCAACCGCGTTAGGCGGATGCCCTTGATCTGCGCCGCCGGCAGCGGCGGCAGGTTGATGTTGAGCAGCGTGTCGCGCGGGATGTGCTCGAGGTGCACCAGGTGGCCGAGCAGCTTGGACACGACCTGGACCTGGTCGGCGAGCAGCGCCGGATCGGCCTTGAGCTCTCCGCCGGCGAACGACAGCGCCATGGCGGGAATGCCTAACGTGACCCCTTCCATCGCCGCGGCCACCGTGCCCGAGTAGAGCACGTCCTCGCCCATGTTGTGCCCGTGGTTGATGCCGCTCAGCACGAAGTCCGGCCGCTCGGGCATGAGCGCCTCGACGGCGAGCATGACGCAGTCGGTCGGCGTGCCATCCACCTGCCATCGGTGCTCGCCCCGCATCACCGGCCGGATCGGATGGTGCAGCGTCAGCGAGTGGCTGGTGGCGCTCTGCTCGCGATCGGGCGCGACGATCGTCACCTCGCCTAACGGAGCGGCGGCCTTGGCCAGACACTCCAGACCGAACGCGAGGATGCCGTCGTCGTTGGTGCACAACAGCCGCATCAGGCGAACGCTCCGGCGCGCTGTCGCCAGATGGCGCGGACCACCAGCGCCGTGTCCCGCACCGCGCGAAAGTGGCTCGGCGCGCCGTACATCGTGGGCACCGGGATGGCGGCAATCGTGAACCCGGCGCGCGCCGCGCCGATGAGAAATTCCGTCTCGAACTCGTATCGGTCGCCGCTCGCACGGACGCGCTCGAGCACGGCGCGGCGCATCGCGCGAAACCCGCACTGCGCGTCCGGCACCCGGGAGTGCACGATCGCGCCCACGGCTCGGCTCGCGAGCGCGTTCGTGATGCGCCGGCCCATCGGCATCGCGCCGGCCCCGCGCGCGCGTGTGCCGACCGCCATGTCCGCGTCGTCGAGCGCGGCGACCAGTCGCGGCGCCGCCCACGGGTCGTGCTGGCCGTCGGCATCCATGGTCACCACCGCCCGCGCACCGTGGGCGAGCGCCGCGCTCGTCCCGGCGCGAAGGGCCGCGCCCTTGCCACGGTTGCGTTCGAACCGCATCACGGTGTCGGCACAGGCCCGTGCGACCGCATGGGTGTCATCGCGCGACCCGTCGTCCACCACGATGATGCACGCGCCGGCGAGCGCGTCGCGGAGCGCGGTCACCACGAGCGGCAGCGTCGGCGCCGCATCGAGCGCGGGAATCACGCATGCGAGCGGCGCGATCACCGGCCGCGGCCCCCGCCTCCCGACGGGGGCTTGGCCGCCGAGGGAGCCGGTTCCGCGCCGTCTCCGCCTAACAAGCCGAGGACTTCGCGCAGCTCCTGCTCCATCGTTTCGATGGTCTGCAGGTCGAGCGCGGTGCGGGCCGCCGGCCGCAGCTCGCCCTTGCGGCGGTGCTGGTCGACCTTCTGCCGGGCGCCGTCGATCGTGTACTTCTCGGTGTACAGCAGATGCTTGACGAGCATGATCAACTCGATCTCGCGGCGCTGGTAGACGCGGTTGCCGGAGCGATTCTTTGCCGGGCTCAGGAACCGGAACTGGCTCTCCCAGTAGCGCAGGACGTGCGGCTTGAGGCCGGTCAGCTCGCACACCTCGCCGATGGAGAAAAACTCCTGCACCGGGTCGCGGTGATGGCCCTGGGCATTCGAGTGCGCCGAGCGTGGGGACTGTGGACTCATGAGTCGACCTCCGCGCGGAGCTCGCGCGACATCAGTTCGGCAATCGCATCGCGGGGATGGTGGTGCTCGAACAAAATGCGATACACCGCGGCCACGATGGGCATCTCGATGGCGGCGCGCGCGGCGAGGGCGTGCGCGCTCTCTGTGGTGACGACGCCTTCGGCGACGGTCTCGCGGCTGGCGAGGACATCGTCGAGCGACGCGCCGCGGGCCATGTCGAGGCCGAGGGCCCGGTTGCGGCTCAGCGAGCCGGTGCACGTGAGGACGAGGTCGCCCAGTCCGGCGAGGCCGGCGAACGTGCGCGGCGACGCGCCCATGGCCACGCCTAACCGAGTGATCTCGGCGAGCCCGCGGGTGATCAGCGCCGCGCGCGGGTTGAACCCCAATCCCAATCCTTCGGCGATCCCGGTGGCCACCGCGATGACGTTCTTGAGCGCGCCGCCGATTTCGACGCCGATCACGTCATCGTGCGAATACACGCGGAACGTCTCGTTGCTGAGCGCGCGTTGGGCGAGCTGCGCGGCGGCCTCGTTCGTCGATGCCGCCACGACCGCGGTCGGTTGCCGGGCGATGACCTCGGTGGCAAAACTGGGGCCGGACAACGCGACCACCGGACGCCCCGGCAGCTCCTCGCGGACGACGTCGGTCATCACCACGAGCGTCCCGCGCTCGATGCCCTTGCTGGCCACGACGAGGGTCGCGCTGCCCGGCACCGCGTCGCGGCTGCCGCGCAGCACCGCGCGCAGCACGTGCGACGGCGTCACATAGACGATCAGCTCGGCGCCGGCCGTCGCTTCGCCTAACGAACAGGTCGCGCGGACCGCCGGCGCGATGGACGCGCCCGGCAGAAACCGCGGATTGGCGTGGCGGGTGTTCACGGCCTCGGCCACATCCGGCTCCAACGCCCACAGCGCAACCTCGTGCTCGTTGCGCACGAGCAGATCCGCCAGCGCGGTGCCCCACGCCCCCGCCCCGACGACGGCACAGCGCATCAGTCGCCCGCCGCCGGCCGGCGTCCCACGCGGTGCTCCTCGCCCCGGCGCAGACGGCCGAGGTTCGCGCGGTGCGTCCACACGACGAATCCCGCGACCACCACGCCCAACGCAAACACCGGCGCACGCGGGCCGTCGAGCACGCCTAACGCAATCACCAGCGCCGCCGCGGCGGCCAGCGACGCCACCGAGACGTATCGCCACACCCGCAGCACCGCCGCCCAGACGACGATCGCGATCAGCGTCGCGAGCGGCGCGACCGCGAGGAACACGCCGCACCCGGTCGCCACGCCTTTGCCGCCGGCCTTCCACAACAGATACGGACTCCGCACGTGCCCCGCGATCGCCGCCAGCCCGTACGCCAGCGCCCAGTACGGCGACGACGCCGCGATGGTCCACTGCGGGAAGAGGAACGCCGGGCCGAATCCCTTGGCCACATCGAGCAGCACCACGACCACCGCCGCCGGAGCGCCTAACACACGATACACGTTGGTCGCGCCGAGATTGCCTGAGCCGTGCTGCCGGAGGTCGAGGCCGCCCACGAGACGTCCGGCTACATATGCCCACGGGATCCCGCCGATCAGATACGCGGCGATGAGCCAGAGGAACGGGCTGGCGCGCATTCAGGCGGCGCGTCTCCGCATGACGACGCGGAGCGGGCTTCCCGTGAACCCCCACGCGTCGCGAAAGCCATTGTGCAGGTAGCGCACGTAATGCTCTTCCACCAGCTCCGGATGGTTGCCGAACACCGCGATCGTCGGCGGCGCCACCTGCACCTGCGTCGCGTACATCAGCTTCACTTCGCGTCCCGCCGCCTGCGGGGGCTGCAGTCGCGCGACCAGCTCCTCGAGACACGCGTTCACCTGCGACGTGGAAATGCGCTTCCGCCGCTCCGTGTCCACCTGCATCAGTTGATCGAGCACACGCGTCACGCGCTGTCCCGTGAGCGCCGACGTGAACAGGAACGGCACGAATCGCAGATACGGCGCCTTCTCCTGCGACGCCTTCATGAACCGCGCGGCGCTCTTATCGTCCTTCTCGACCAGATCCCATTTGTTGGCGACGAGGATGAGGCCGGTGCCCCGTTCCCAGGCCAGCGATGCGATCTTGAGATCCTGGTTCTCGATGCCCTGGTCCACGGCCGCGTCGATCACGAGCAGGCAGATGTCGGCCCGCTCGATGGCGCGGCGCGTCCTCAAGGCCGAGTAGAATTCGACGCCATCCGCAATGCGCGATTGACGGCGCAGCCCCGCGGTGTCGATGAACACCAGCGTACGGCCGTGATACTGCATGGGCGTGTCGATCGCATCGCGCGTCGTGCCCGCCTCGGCGGCCACGACGAGCCGGTCTTCGCCTAACAACCGGTTCACGAGCGACGATTTGCCCACGTTCGGCCGGCCGATGACGGCGACGTGCAGCGCATCGGGCTCCTCCGGGCTCCGCTCGGGGAACCGGGACACGATCGCGTCGAGCAGATCGCCCGATCCTTTGCCGTTGCGCGCCGACACCGGCGCCGGGTCGCCGGCGCCGAGATGATAGAATTCGTAGAAGTCGGCCGAGGCTGGGTCATCCACCTTGTTGGCGACCAGCAGCCACGGCTTGCCCGTGCCGCGCAGCAGCTCCACCACGCGCGCGTCCTGCGGGTGCACGCCGGCCTGCGCGTCCACGACGAGCAGCAGCAGGTCGGCCTCGTCGACCGCCTGCAGCACCTGGCGGCGGATCTCGACGTCGATCGGCACCGACGGATCCTCCGTTAGGCCGCCGGTGTCGACGAGCCAGAACGCGCGGCCGTTCCATTCGGCGCGCGCAAAGTGCCGGTCCCGCGTCGTGCCCGCTTCGTCGCTCACGATCGCCGCGTCGCCGCCGACGAGCCGGTTGAACAACGCGGACTTGCCGACGTTGGGCCGGCCGACCAGGGCGACGACGGGAATGGTCACCGCGCCGCCACGGCCGCGAGGCCGTTCTGCTGGAGGACGTCGACGAAGTCGTACGACGGATGCACGGGTATCGGCAGCGCGTCCCGCAGCGCGGCGAACGGTGTGTCATCCAGGAAGAGGCCGTCGTCGTTGATCGTCTCGGCGGGGATGAGCGCGACGTCGAGATCGGCCCGGCCGGCGAGAACGCGCCGGATGTCGGCGCCCACGAGCAGCCCCGCCGTCGTGGTGGTTGGTCCGAACAGGGAATTCTCGGCGACGAGCAGCTCGAAGCGGGCGCCCGTGGCTTCCGTTAGGCGGTCGAGCAGATCGGGCATGATGCGCGGACCCATGGCGACACCGGTCACCACACCGATGCGCGCGCCGTCGAGACGCGGCAAGGCCCGCTCGCCGATCGCGTCGGCGATGCGTTGGCGAAGATGCGCCACCGCACCCACCCCGTTCTCGATTTGCGGAAAATCGCCGTAGTGCGCCGCCGCGGGCAACTCGCGCCCGGCCAGCAAGTAGAGCTCGTCCGAACCGTACACCCACCGCTCGCCGCGCGCGGCGAGCGCGCGCCCTTCCCACCGCTCCACATGGGCGACGAGCGCGCCGCTCGTCTCGGCATCCATGGTCTTGCCGGTGTACAGGTGCGAGAACTGCGTGAGCCCGACGGGCACCACCGCCACCGACAGCACGGCGTCGCCGAACGACCACAAATCCTCGAGCGACTGCTCGAGCACGTCGCCGTCGTTCAGCCCGGGCACGATCACCATCTGCCCGTGAAACTGAATGCCGCCCTCTGCCAATCGGCTCAACTGCGCGACGATGTTCGGCACCTTCGGGTTGTTGAGCAGCACCTTGCGCGCTTCCCAGGGAGTCGCGTGCACCGACACGTACAGCGGCGACAACCGGTACTCCAGGATGCGCGCAATGTCCTTCTCCTTCACATTGGACAGCGTGGCGAAATTGCCGTAGGCGAAGGAGAGCCGGTAGTCGTCGTCGCGCACATAGAGCGATTTGCGGAGCCCCGTCGGCAACCCTTCGATGAAGCAGAACTCGCAACGGTTCGCGCAGCGGCGAACGCGCGGCGGTTCCAGCTCGATGCCTAACGGCTCGCCGTCGGGGCGCTCCACGTCTGCGACGAGCGCCTGCCCATCGGGCAGGCGCGCTTCGATGACGAGCGCGTCGTCCGCCGACAGGAACTCCCAATCGAGGAAGTCGTCCAGCGCACGACCATTCACCGTGAGTAGTTCGGTGGCCGGCACGATGCCGATCTCGTCGGCGATGCTGCCTGATGCGACGCGACTGACGCGAATCATGAACCCGGCTGTGTGCATGAGGGGGAGACCGCCCTCTGCGGCCTCCCCCTTTGGGCGTGCGTTGGGCACGCATCACCGCACCTGGCGGTGCGGGAGCATCAAGTAAACTAGGAGATCAATGCCCGGAAAGCAAGACGAATCGGACACTTCCGCCACTCACGCCGAGCGGCGCATGCAGCGCGCGCTCGGCGTGGCGGGGTCACGGTTTGATCGGATCGTACCGGTACGCGGCGATGTTCGCGCCGGTCGCGTTCAGGGTAAACTGCTTGGTCTCGTTGGCGCCGAGCTGCACCGAGGTCGACTGGCTCGTCACGACCTGGCCCGTCTTGTCCAGGAACTTGACGTTGAGCGCGGCCGTCTCCGGCTTCGTGCCCGTGTTCTGCACCTGGCCGGTGAGCGTGTACTTGTCGCCGTCGTGCGTGAACTGCGAGAACTGCACGTGCACCGGCAGCTGGTCGCCTGCGGTCACATACTTGTTCACCGAGTCTGCGAGTGCCTTCTTCTGCTTCGGGTCGGCGCCCTTCTCCATGCCCTGATACGCGATCGCGAGCAGCTGGTAGTTGTCTGGGTTGTCCGGATCGATCTTCGTCAGGGTGTCGGCCACGGGCTGCATCTTGTCGAACTGATTGTTCTTCCAGTACGCGTTCGCGAGGTTGAACAGCCCCGCGCGAAGATACGGGTTCGACTTCTGGCCAAACTCCATCAACTGCACCGCCGTGGCGTACTTCTGCGCCGTGAATGCCTGCGTGCCGGCGTCGAACAATTGTGCGTCGGTGTACTTGGTCGGGTTGGCGGCCATGTCCTTCCACATCTCTCCGAGCGACGCCGTGTCGCCCGACGCCTTGAGCGCCACCGTTAGGCCGGCCTGCGCGGGCTGCACGTTGTCACCGCTCGGATAATCCTTGAGGTACTGCCGATACAGATCGGCAGCTTTCTTCATTGCCTCTTGCTGCTGCGGGCCGGACGCCGCCTGCCCAACCTGAAGTTGGGCATACGCCGCGCTGAATTCACTGAACTCCTTCACCGCCTTGACGCTCGTGTCCTTGGCCACGATGTCGGGCGTCGACAGCTCGACCGCTTTCGAGTAGGCGGTCGCCGCCGTCTGCCAGTCCTTCTTGCGCTGCGCGATTTGTCCCTGGAAGTAGTAGTCGTACGGCGACTTCGGATAAATCGTGATCGCGTGATTCAGGATCACCTGCGCCGAGTCGTCCTTGTTGCCGTTGATGAGCGGACCGATCTGATTGATCAAGCGGGCCCACGGCTGCTGCCGATACCCGTCCATCTGATCGACGCAGTCGGGATGCGACGTTTCCACCGCGGTGAACGCGGAGTCCGCCGCAGCAAGTACGTCCACCTGCCCGGCCGACGACGGATAGCCGAGATCTGCCGCGGGCGCGACCGCGGGCGAGCCCGGCGTGTCGTACCACGTCACGAGAGCCTGCCCGAGGACCGCGTCACGCGCCATCTGGTCCTTGCCAAAATCGGACTTCGATGTGAGCGACGAGATCGCGCTCTTGATCTTCTTGCGCGCGTCGTCCGGTTTCCCCGACGACAACCCCAGCACGGTCATCTGGTTGTACGCGCTCTTGACCTGGTCGTTCGAGCCGAAGTCAATAGTGCACTTGCCGGCATCGCCCTGCTTGTCGTTTTTCTGAGCCGCTGCAGTCGGGACCGCGAAGGCGGACCAGACAAGCACGCAGCCGATCACATTGCGCCAAGCGTTCATCTACCGTTCCTCACTGAGAGCGTTGAGCGAGCGCGACTGCCCGCCATTCATGGTACCCGTTCGTGGATCAGCCGTTCTCCGGCGGCTCGGGCAGACGCCGCCACTTCTCGCAGCGATCGCCCCGTTTCCGTTGCCACGCGCGCGACATCCTCGTGCTCCGGTTTGGCGCGGCGCTCCCCCGTCGGCAGCGTCACCACCTTTACCCGAATGTCGTGATCGAGCGCATGCACCGTGTGAACGGCGCGCGGCAAGGCATGTCGCTCGACGAGGGTGCGGCGCACGCCGATAGAAGAGCTGTGCGAAAAGAGCAGCTCCTCGAGGCGGTCCGCCATTTCACGGCCGGCCAGCACCTCGATGCGCGTGCCCGGCCTGCCTTTTTTCATCAACGTTGCAAGCAGTACCACATCGAGCGCGCCTTCGTTGCGGAGGCGCTCCGCCACGGCGGCGAGCTGCTCGCCGTCCATGTCGTCGATGTCGGTGGCAAGCTGCACGAGGTGTTCCACCGCAACCCCTTGGGCGGCCGCCATCTCGGCGATCACGATGCGGAGCGCGTTGGGGCGTCCCTTGGGATCCTTGGTACCCGCGCCGAATCCGCTGCGAACCGGCGTGAGCGAAGCCGGGGCCGGACCGCTCGACAACACGCGAATGAGTGCGGCGCCCGTTGGCGTCACCAGCTCACCTGATCCCTGAGGTCCGGGACGAATCTCGATCCCCTCGAGCAGTTTCAGCGTCGCAGGAGCCGGCACTGGAAGTATCCCATGTGCTGTCGCGACTGTCCCGTCACCGATACTTACCGGTCCACAGAACACACGCTCGACGCCGATCTGCTCGAAGCCCCACACGGATCCGACGACATCGAGGATCGCGTCGACGGCACCGACTTCGTGCAGATGCACGCGTTCCGGCGCGATGCCGTGAATTTCACCCTCTGCCGTCGCAATGGCGACGAACGCCGCATCGGCGCGCTCGCGCACGGCCTCCGGGACGTCCGCACGCGAGACGAGCTCGCGAATCTCGTGAATGCCGCGCGAATGCGGCTGCGGTGGAATGTCGAAGTCCACCTTGGTGCAGGCCACCGATGAGCGCTTGACGCGTTCGATCCGGACGGTGACGCCCTCGAGCCCAAGCCGCGACGGCAGCGCGCGGAGCCACTCGGCGTCGAGTCCGACGTCGATCAAGGCGCCGAGCGTCATGTCGCCGGCTATGCCGCTGAAAGGATCCAGGAGGGCAACGCGCATAGCTGTAAAAGTTATGCACGAGTGGCGTTGCGACGCTAGCGCTCGATACGATCGCTAGCGGATCAATTTCAACGTCCAAGGCCAACCGGCGAAAACAGCGGCCTCGGAAGCAGCGTCACTTGCCCAGAGCTAAGACCTCACTCGCGATAGGCGACGCCGCCGCCGGTGTTGTAGACCACCACCTCGTCGGCAGCCGAGAGCTGGCCGGCCGCCGCGAGCGCCTGACAGACGGCGAACGCGCAGCCGCCTTCTGGCGCGGCGTCTATGCCCGTGGTGCGGGCGATGCGCGCCGTCCCCTCCCGGATCGCTGCTTCCGACACGGCGACCGCGGCGCCATTGCTCTCGTACAGCGCGCGCAGAATGAGCCGGTCGCCTAACGGACCGGGAACGCGCAGCCCGCTCGCATGGGTGGCCGGATTCTCCCACGGACGCGCCCGGTCGGCGTGCTCGGCGAACGCGCGCACGATCGGCGCGCACCCTTCCGCCTGCGCGGTCACCATCCTGGGCAGCCGCGCCGCGGGATCGAGCCAGCCCATCTCGCGCAGTTCCGCAAAGCCTTTCCACATGCCGATCAGCCCCGTGCCGCCGCCCGTCGGATACACGATTACCGTGGGCAAGCGCCATCCCAGCTGCTCGGCCAGCTCGAGTCCCATGGTTTTCTTTCCCTCGATGCGGTACGGCTCCCGCAGCGTCGACACGTCGAAGTAGCCCGACTCGGCGGCGAACGCCTTGGCTTTCGCGCCGGCGTCGCCGATGTGCCCGGGCACCGTATGCAGGTCAGCGCCTAACGTACGGATCGTCGCCAGAATGCCGCGCGGCGTGGTCTCGGGCGCGTACACGCGCACCGGCAGGCCGGCAGCGGCGGCGTACGCCGCGAGCGCCGCGCCCGCATTGCCGGCGGTCGGCACGACCAATCCCGGAACACCCAGCGCTTTGGCGCGCGTGACAGCCGCGCTCATGCCGCGCGCCTTGAAGGAACCGGTCGGATTCAGTCCTTCGTCCTTGATCCAGAAGCGTCCAACGCCTAACTCGCGCGACAGCTCGCCCGATTCGAGCAGCGGTGTGGCCCCTTCGCCGAGCGAGACCGGCGTCTCGCCGTCACAGAGCGGCAGCAGTGCGGCGTATCGCCACATGTCCCATCGACCGCGCAACACGTCGCGCGACGCCGGGAGCTCGGCGTACCGAACGAGATAGGGTTGTCCGCACGATGGGCAGACGGTGGCGCGCGTGGTGCCGGCCTCGGTGTGGCCGCACGCCGAACATTCGAGCGTCCAGGAATTCACGAATCGGATGTGGTTGAAGTCGGAGTGACCGTCGCAACGCCCAACGCTTCGAGTACGCGGCGCGCGCTCGCAGCGCTGAAACCCGGCAGTCGCGCAATGTCGGCTTCGCTTGCATCGCGCACGCCTTGCACGCTTCCGAAGGCGTGCAGCAACGCGCGGCGGCGCTGCGGCCCGATACCCGGAATCTTGAGGAGCTCCGACGTGACCGTGCGCATCGCGCGGCGCTTTCGGTTGTATGTGATCGCAAAGCGGTGCGCTTCGTCTCGCGCGCGTTGCAACAATCGCAGACCGGGTGACCGTCGCGACAATCGCAATGGCTCCGCGCGGCCCGGCACGAATACTTCTTCTTCGCGTTTGGCGAGACTCACGGTGTGGAGCGCGCCCAGACCCAACGACTCGAGTGCCGCCCGCGCCGCGCCCAACTGCCCCTTGCCGCCGTCGATCATCACCAGATCGGGCAGCGGCTTCTCTTCTTCGATACGTCGCTGAAAGTAGCGCGTGACCACTTCGCGCATCGATGCGAAATCGTCGGTGCCTTCGACGGTCTTGATCTTGAACTTGCGATACTCGCCGCGCTTGGGCCGGCCGTTCTCGAACCAGACGCACGACGCGACGGTGTCCGTCCCCTGCGCCGTCGAGATGTCGAAGCAGACGATCGCCCGCGGCACCGTCGTTAGGCCGAGCTCCCGCTGCAGCTCGTACACCGGATCGACGGCGCGCTCGCCGGCCTCGAACGACGCGAGCTTCTGCTCCTCGAGCAGGTGCCGCGCGTTCTGCTCGGCAAGATCGATCAGCTCGCGCTTCGGCCCGCGCTGCGGAATACGAAGGGCCGTGTTCGGCAGCGATTGCTCGATCAGCTCGCGATCATCGAACTCGAACGGCGCCAGCAGCTCGCTCGCGTGCTCCGGCGATGCCAGGTAGCCGCGCACGAGATAGGCCGACAACACGGCCGCGTCGCTCTCGCCCTCGAGGTTCTCCAGCACCTGCTGCTCGCGCGCCAACAGCTTGCCCGCGCGAATGCGGAGCACGACGACACACGCCTCGTCGCCATCGCGCGCGTAGCCGATGACGTCGCGGTCGCCGCCCTCGACTTCCACGACCACCGTCGGCTCCTCGAGCAGCTCGAGATGTCGTAGGGCATTTCGCAGCTCGGCCGCGCGCTCGAAGTCGAGCCGCACCGACGCTTCCTCCATGCGTGCGCGCACACGACGCGTGACCTCGTCCGTGCGGCCGTCCAGATACAACAGCACCTCGTCGATCATCGCACGGTATTCCAGCTGCGACTGCGCGAAGATGCACGGCGCCTTGCACCGGCCGATGTGGTAATCGAGACACGGCCGCTCGGGCATTTCGCGCGGCATGTCGTAGTTGCACGACCGCACGGTGAAGATGCGCTTCACCACGTTGAGTGCGCGGCGCATCGCGCCGACGTCGGTGTACGGACCGAAGTATCGGCCGCCGTCGTCGACGAGCCGGCGCGTCACGATCACGCGCGGAAACGGTTCCTGAACCGTGACCTTGATGTACGGATACGACTTGTCATCGCGGAGCGCGATGTTGAACCGCGGCCGATACTCTTTGATGAGATTGTTCTCGAGGATCAGCGCGTGCGCTTCCGACGGAACGACGATCGTGTCCACATCCACGACCTGTCGCATGAGCGCGATGGTCTTGATGCTCTCGATGCGATCGCCGGCGAGATAGCTCCGCACACGCGACCGCAGACGCTTGGCCTTGCCGACATACAGCACGCGTCCCTCGGCGTTCTTCCACAGGTAGACGCCGGGCGACTCGGGCAGATTCGCGACTTTGTGCGCGAGCGGATGGAAATCGGATTCAGTCATCGGCAAGGCTGGGCCGCGTCGCAACCGTCGCGACGGGCGCATCGATGAAATATACGCCGAACCGTTGTGCTCGGGCGCGCCTCAGCGCCGCCGGAACACCGCCGCCAGTACGGTGCGCGACTCGGGAATCGAGAGCGACGTGGTGAGACCGAAGTACACGAGGCCGTACGGAATGAGCGCGAGTATCGCGAGCGGGATCGGATGCGCGACTCCCACGAGCAGCTTGACACCCCAGGCGGCGGCCGCCGCGACGAGCGCCGAACACCAGAGCTTGGCGACGAACGCAGCCGGGAGACCCGTGCGCCCGATCCGGCGGTTCAGCGTGCGGCGCAACAGGAGGAATTCGGCCCAACCCGCGATGCCTGCCGACACGGTGAGGCCCGCCGCGCCCCATTTGAGATCGAGCGAGAGAAGCGGCGGCACGAGCAGCGCGAACACCGCGCCCAACCCCGTGGTCAGCGTGACGCGCACGAGCGCGAAGCGGAGCGGCGTCTTGGTATCGCGCAGCGCGTAATACGCCGACGAGTACAGGCGCCCGAGCGTCGAGGCGAGCAATCCCACGGCCGAGCCGGCGAGGATCCCCCACACGTACACCGAGTCGGCGCGGGTGAACCGCCCGGTCTGGAACAACGCCGCCGCGAGCACGTCGCCTAACGCAAGGAATGCCACGGCCGACGGCACCACCAGGAAGGCGATGCGCCGCAACCCAGCGTCGAGGCGCACGCGCAGGTACTCGCCGATCTCGTGTTCGTCGCCTAACGCACTGGACATGGCCGGCAGCTCGGCCGCCGACACCGACATGCCGAACAAGCTCACCGGCAGCACGTAGAGCGTCTGCGCGGTGGTGAGGCCGGCGACGGCGCCGGCCGGCAACAGACTGGCGAGCACCACATCCACGTAGCCGCTGATCTGCACCACCCCGCGCCCGACGAACACCGGCATGAAGTTGTTGATCACCGTCCTCACGTTCCGGCCGGCCACGTCCAGCGAGGGCCGCAGGCGGCCGAGCAGGCTGAGGACGGTCGGCAGCTGCACCAGCAGCTGCAGCACGCTGCCGGCAAGCGATCCCCACGCCGCCGCGATGGCCAGCGGCGACTGCGCTCGCTTGCTGCCTAACGCAATTAGCGTGACGATGATCGCGAGGTTCCAGAAAATCGGCGCCGTGTACGAGATGAAGAACCGGCGGTGGCTGTTGAGCACGCCCAGGCACCACGCCGACATCACGAGCACGCCGGCGCCCGGGAAGAAAATGCGGACCAGTTCGATCGTCAGATCGCGCTTGGCGCCGGCGAACCCCGGGGCGATGATGGCGATGAGCCACGGCGTAGCCAGCACGCCGCACAGCACGATGATGGACGTCGTCACGGCCAGCAGTCCGGCCACCGCGCCCGCGACCCGCCGCGCTTCCTGCTCGTCGCCCTCGGCCAGCAGCCGCGCGTACACCGGAATGAACGACGCGGACAGAACGCCCTCGCCAAACAGGTTCTGGAGAAAATTCGGGATCTTGAACGCGGCGTTGAACGCGTCGGCCGCGTCGCCTAACCCGAGATAGTGGCCGAGGAACCGCTGGCGAATCAGTCCGAAGATGCGGCTGAGGAAGATGCCCGACGCCACCAATAGCGCCGCGCGGCCCGTGCGCTCCGGCGCACGCGGCCGCGCCGGCTCAGCGGCCGCCACCGGCATCGTGCGAATACGCAGCCTGCCCTGCCGGCGCCAGCCCCAGCCCCGCGACGTGCTCGCGGGCGCGCGCCGAGATCCCATCGAGCAACGGCAGCCCGTGCCGCGCCAAAAGCGGCATCAGGTTGAGCACGCGCTCCTGTAGACGGTCGAAAGGAAACAGCGAGGCGCGCGCGATCCCGATGTGCCTCGTGAGCTCGGTCTCGCGCCGCTTGGTCGCGGCCGCGACCCGGCGCTCCAAACGGTCCAGCCGGTGCGCGATGTTGCGCCGCGTCCCCTCCGCCACCGCGCGGTCGACGAGCGGCGGCGCGGACTGCTCGAGCGCCGCATCGAGCTCGGACGCCGCCGCTTCGAGCGCCTGCCGGTAGCGCACGAGCGCTGCCGCGATCTCGGCCGGCACGCGCTCGCGCACCAGATGGCCCAGCACCGCGTGCGGATCGCGCAGCGCGTCCACGTCGAGGCCGTATCGGTCGAGAATCCGCTGCACGTGCGGCTCGACGATCACGCCGGACCACCGCGGCACCGCCAGCGGACGCGCCATGCCTAACGCATCGGCCACCGCCGTCGATTGCGCGAAGTAGGCCTGCTCGGCCGGACCCGCCACGTAGGCCACGGTGGGCAGGATCGCGCGCTCCACGACCGGCCGCAGCAGCACGTTGGGCTCGAGTGCGCCCTGCGCATCGCCGAGCGCCGCGCCGATCGGCAGCCGCCGCCGCGCGCCGTCCCCCGCCGCGAACACCAACGACAACCGGTCCACGTGCGCCACCTGCGGCTCGTACCCCGCCTCGACGAGCGCGGCGCTTCGCGAGCGGAGCGCCGCGTCCACCGGCGCCGCGTCGGCCAACGCGTGCGCCAGCGCCGGACGCGACGCCGCCTGCACCGCCGGGTGGCCGGCATCCAGCACCGGCATGCCTAACGGCTCCAGTATCGCGCGCAGGAGCGCGACGAACGCGCCGCCCACCGTCTGATCGGGCGCGTAGGCCCGGCGCACGTCGTCCAGCACGTGCGGCGCGGCCGCTGCGCCGGCCGCATCGGCGAGCGTCTGCATCGCGCCCCGCACGTCGCCTAACGGCGTGTCCCGCATGCCACGGCCCTCGACCGCCGCCGGCGGCGAGGACAACGTCACCACGCGATCCTCGAGCGCCACGTGCGTCACGCTCGACTCGGCGTAGTCCGCGTCGTAGGTCGCCGCCCAGTATACCGGCACGGTCGGGATCCCTGACGACTCTTCGATCGCATCCGCGAGCGCGATCGCGCTGAGCGCCTTGCTCCACGTGTAGATCGGGCCGCCGAACAGCCCGGGCTGCTGGCCCGTCGTCACCACCACGCCGCCGTCGGCCGCTCGCGCCAGACGATCCGCTGCCGCGCCGCGCGCCTCGATCGCCGGACCGAGCACCCGCGCCCATCTGCCGTCGCTGCGCAGGCGCGACGCCCGCTCACGCCACGCCGACGCATCGCGCGGCGGAGTCTCGTACCACGCCGATTCCGGCCCGCCGTCGCGCGCCGCGCGCACAATGTCCGGCACCGCGGGCGGCAGCGACAGGACGCGAAGCTCGCTCACGCGCGTCCCCGGAACGTGCGAACCCACTGCCGCGCCCGACATCGGATGCGATGCTGATGCACGGCGGTTTCGACTCGAGAAGATGGCATCACTTGTGGTACGGTTCGCCGCGCCCGATCGTACCGGCGCGATAGAGTTGTTCCGCGAGCACCAACCGCGCGAGCTCGTGCGGCAGCGTCCATCGCGCGAACGCCAACCGCATCGCCGACCGGCGCCGCACGCTCTCCGACAACCCGTACGCACCGCCGATCATGAACGCCACATCGCGTCCGCCGTCGCGGTGGTCGCGGAGCCAACCGGCGAACTCCTCGGACCGCATCAGAGTTCCCTCGGCGTCACAGGCCACGAGCACCGTCGCCGAGCCGGCCGCGGCCAGCAAGCGCTCCCCTTCGCGCTCTTGCACCTCGGTGGACGGGCGCCCGCGCGCCGGCTCCTCGCGGACCGCGCGGATGTCGAGCGGCCAGTACCGCGCCGCGCGTCGCTCGTATTCCTCGATCACGGCCGCCAGGTCGCGATCCCTCGGCCGGCCCACGGCCGCGACGAGCACGCGCATCAGCGCGGCGCACGCGCGGCCCGCGGCGCCCGGGCGCCAGCGTTAGGCGTAGATCCCGCGCAGCCGGTGCACCGTAGCGACGCGCGAAATCGACAACATGTACGCGGCCGTGCGCATGTTCACCTTGTGCCGCCGCGACAACTCGAGCACCGCGCGGAAGCTGTCCTGCATGATCTGCTGCAGACGATCGTTCACGGTCGCTTCGGTCCAGAAATAGCCGCCCCGGTCCTGCACCCACTCGAAGTACGACACCGTCACACCGCCCGCGTTGGCGAGGATGTCCGGGATCACGAACACGCCCTTGTCATCGAGGATCGCGTCGGCGGGCGCCGTGGTCGGCCCGTTCGCGCCTTCGCAGATCACGCGCGCGCGAATCTTGGGCGCGTTCTTGCGCGTGATCACGTTCTCGAGCGCCGCGGGCACGAGCACGTCGACCTCGAGCGTCAACAAATCGTCGTTGGTGATGCGGTCGCCCTTCGAGTAGCCCTCGAGCGAGCGATTCTGCTTCACGTACGCGATCGCGTCGTTGACGTCGATGCCGTTCGTGTTCACAATGCCGCCCGAGCGGTCGCCGATCGCGATCACCTTGCAGCCCTGCGTGTGCAGCAGCTGCGCCGCGACGGAACCCACGTTGCCGAAACCCTGCACCGCCACCGTTGCGCCGGCGGCGCGCATGCCCAGATGCTCCAGCGCCGCAAGCGTGACGAGCATGCACCCGCGGCCGGTCGCTTCCCGCCTGCCTAACGAGCCGCCCATCTCCACCGGCTTGCCCGTCACCACCGACGTCACCGTGTGCCGCATGTGCATCGAGTAGGTGTCCATCACCCACGCCATCACGCGCTCGTTCGTATTGACGTCGGGCGCCGGCACGTCCGAATCCGGTCCGAGGACCCCGATGAGACCCGCCGTATACCGGCGCGTGATGCGCTCGAGCTCGGCGACGCTCAGCTTGAGCGGATCGCAAATCACGCCGCCCTTGGCGCCGCCAAAGGGAATGTTCACCACCGCGCACTTCCACGTCATCCACGCGGCGAGCGCTTTCACTTCATCGCGATTGACGTTCGGATCGAATCGAATCCCTCCCTTGGCCGGACCACGCGACGTGTTGTGCAGCACGCGATAGCCGGTGAACACCTCGATCTCCCCGTTGTCCATGAGGACGGGGATCGACAGCGTGATCTCTTTTTCGGGGTGGCGGAGGATCTTGTAGAGGCCCGGTTCCAGATCGAGCAGCTCGGCTGCCCGGTCGAACCGCGACATCATGTCCTCGAAAGGGTTGTCCTCGTTCAGGAAGCGGTCCTTATCGGGCCTGACGATCTTGTCGGTAGAGAGTCTGAGATCGGTTGTCATGAGTTTGGTAAGGACGGATGGCCCAACGCGGGCGGCCGCACTCCGGGTTGGTCGCGTCGCGCATCGAGCAGTGAGGCAAGAAGAGAATCCACTGTGCTTTGCCCGGACTCCAGCGCGAACTGCTGGGAAACATACCACAACGACGGCGCCGCGCGAGGCCAGAGCGGCGCGAGCTTCACGGCGTCCTTGAGCGTGCACAGGACGAGACGCGTCTCGCCTGCTCCGCGCTGGACAGCGGTGACGTCATCGTCGGTGAACCGATGATGATCCTCGAAGGCGTGGAGCGTGACATCTGCACCTGAGGCCCGAAGCTGCGCCACGAGCGTGAGCGGATCGCCGATGGCGGCCGCCAGATAGACGCGCTCGCCGCGCAGCGACGACAGCGGGCGGACTTCTGGTCCACTCACACGATGCAGGTCGCCGAGCGTCAGCGACGCAACAGCCGTCGGCAAGTCCGGCCACGAGCGGCCGAGCTCGCCTATTACTGCAGCCACAACCGTATCCGGCACGGCGCGGCGTGTCACGATCACCATCGACGCCCGCGCCAGCGCGCTCAATGGTTCACGCCATGGTCCCGCGGGCAGCGGCCGCGCGGGAAGCCGCCAGCGATCGGCGCTGACGAGGACGACGTCCGCATCGCGCCGCGCGCGGCGGTGCTGAAATGCATCGTCGAGGACCGCAACGTCGGCGCCGAGGGCACGAGCGCGCCTCACGCCTGCTACTCGGTCGGCCGCGATCACTACCGGGATCTCGGGATTCACCTCCCGGTGGACGAGCGGCTCGTCGCTTCCGTATCCGCGCATCACGATCGCCGGGTGCGCGCCTCGCTCCACGAGCCGCGCCGCGAGCCACGCCGCAGTCGGAGTCTTCCCCGTTCCACCGACCGTGAGATTGCCGACGCTCACACTGGGAAGCGCCAGCCTGACTTGCTCGACGAGTCCGGCATCGAAGAGCGCGCCGCGCACGGCGACGGCGCCCGCATACACGGCCGCGAACGGCCATAGCAAGGCGCGTGCGGCGCGTGCGCGCGCGTCGTCGCTGTACCAGACGTGGTCCGTCGTGCGCGGATCAATCACGCGTTGCTACCGCGTTGGTCTCCGCCATGAGCGCCTCGAAGCGCGGGGCCTGGCTCACCGCCTCGCGCGCACTCCCCGCGTCGGCGATAGTTGGCGTACCGTAGGCGATGGTCACGCGCGCAAACGGCTTGGGGATGAGAAACCGGTCCCAGCTCGCGAGACGCCATGCGCGCGACGCGCCGGCGCCGAGCGGAACGACCGGCGCCCCGGTGCGTTGGGAGACGATGAGCACGCCGGGCGCGAACGTATGTGCGGGTCCGCGCGGGCCATCGGGTGTGAACGCCGCGTCCCCGCCGCCGTCCACGGCGCGGCACATGCCTAACAATGCCCGGTCGGCGCCGCGCGACGACGATCCCCGCACGGTCTTGCAGCCTAACGAAGTGGCGATGCGCGCGATGATCTCGCCGTCGCCGTGCTCGCTGATGAGCACCGTGATGCCCTGACCGCGGTGCGCCCACAGGTGCGGCAGCATCTCGCCGTGCCACAGGCAGAGGATCGCGGGTTGCCGGGCCGCGCGCAGCGCGTCGAGCGCGCCGCGATTCACGTAGCGGATCCGCCACGTGCGCGCGAGCACCCGCAGGAGGCCGCCGCCTAACCAACTGAGGACCGCGCGGCGGCGCGCGCGCCGGGTGTCGACGGCCGCGGCCGTCATTGCGCGAGCGCCAGCGCCATGTCGGCCACGCGCGCCGCCGCGCCGGGCGTGCCGAGCTTGTCCCGGACGCGAGCGAGTCCGGCCACCTGCGCCGCACGCGCCAGGCTGTTCGGGTCGAGCAGCGGCTCGATCGCATCCGCCATCGCGGCCGGATTCACCGCGTCCTGCAGAAATTCGGGCGCCAGCGACTCGCCGGCCACGACGTTCACGAGCCCGATCCGCGGGATGGTCACCACGCGCCGCGCGATCGCGTAGCTCGCCGCGCCGGTGCGGTAGGCAACCACCAACGGACACCCCGCCACCGCGGCCTCGAGCGTGGACGTCCCGCTCTTCGAGAGCGCCGCATCCGCCGCGCGCCACACCGAGAACGAGGAGTCCTGCACCAGGGGATACGGCGACCGCGCGCCGTCGAGCGCAATGCCCGGCGCAACGCTCACCACCACCTTCAGACCGCGCACCCGCCGCTCGAGCATCCGCGCCGTGTCGAGGAACGGCCGCAGGTGGCGGGCGATCTCCTGGGCGCGGCTTCCCGGAAAGAGCGCCAGCACGCGCTCCGCGTCCGTTAGGCCGAGTGCGCGGCGCGCGGCCGTGCGCGACGGCATGGACGCCGCCGCGCGGTCGAGCAGCGGATGCCCAACGAACGTCGCCTGCACGCCGTGCGACCGCAGCAGCGCCTCCTCGAAGGGCAGGATCACCGCCGCCCGCGTCACCGTCCGCGCCAGCGCGCGGAGGCGACCGGCGCCCCACGCCCACACCTGCGGCGTGATGTAGTAGAGCACCGGCACGCCCGCCGCGTGCGCCGCCGCGGCGACTTTCATGTTGAAGCCCGGGTAGTCGACCAGCACCACCAGACCCACCGCGCCGGACCGCAGCCGCCGCTTGAGCGCGGCCAGCAGGACGTAGTGCCGCGGTACGTGCTTGAGCACCTCGAAAAACCCCATCACCGCAAGACGGTCGGTGTGCTCGATGAGGCGAACGCCTGCGCGCTCCATGCGCGCGCCGCCGATGCCCGCGAGCGGCAGATCCGCCACTCGGCGGCGCAGCTCTTCGGCGACTCCGGACGCGTGCAGGTCGCCGGACGCTTCGCCGGCGACGAACAGCACCTCACGCACCGGGCGATCCGGCGAGCACCGGCATCGATCGCTCGATCGCACGCATGATGCGCAGCGCCAGGGCGAGCGCCTCGCGCCCGTCGTCGCCGCTGACCAGCACCGGCTGCGTACCCTGCACCGCGGCCACGAAGCTCTCGAGCTCGAGGCGGAGCGGCTCGCCCGCCGGCGCGTCGAGCGGCACGCGCTCCATGAAGTCCTCGAGCTGCCGCGGAGCGGCGGCGAGCGCCGCCACGTTGAGATCGTCGCGCAGCCGGTAGAACTCGCCCGTCCCCTGCGCGAGATCCAGGGACAGATACCCGCTGCGTTGAAAGATCCGCAGCTTGCGGAACCGGTCGCGCGACACGCGGCTCGCGGTGATGTTCGCCACAGCGCCGGAGTCGAAGCCTAACCGC
Organism: Gemmatimonadaceae bacterium; assembly: GCA_036273715.1. NCBI lineage: Bacteria > Pseudomonadati > Gemmatimonadota > Gemmatimonadia > Gemmatimonadales > Gemmatimonadaceae > Gemmatimonadaceae bacterium. Next base: position 23,732 of record DASUHB010000002.1, on the reverse strand, counting down.
GCGTTGGCGATGTCCACCGACGGCGTCAACACCGGCACGCCCGCGGCAGCCAGCTCGGTCACCTGTCCGCCGACGAGCGTGCGCACCAGGTCGATGTCGTGGATCATCAGATCCAGCACCACCGCGACATCGGATCCGCGCGGATTGAACGGCGCCAGGCGATTGCTCTCGACGAATCGCGGCTCGGCGATGTGCGGCAGCGCGGCGCGGATCGCGCGATTGAACCGTTCGACGTGTCCCGTTTGCACCAGCGCCTTGGTCGAGCGAGCGGTCGCCAGCAGGTCGTCCGCTTCGTCGAGCGTGGTCGCGATCGGTTTCTCGATCAGCACGTGCACGCCGCGCGCCAGCGCCTGCTTGGCGACGGCGTGGTGCGCCGGCGTCGGCACGACGACCGTGACGGCGTCCACGCGGTCCAGCAGCGCCGCGAGCGACGGCGCCGCGGTGGCGCCGAGCTCCGCCTGCACCGCGGCGACGCGCGTCGCGTCGATGTCGTAGAAGCCCGCGAAGTCTACGTTAGGCAGCTCGCGCAGCAGCCGGACGTGGTGGTAGCCCAGGCTCCCTGCGCCGACGACGCCGATGCGCGGCGCGCTCACGTCGCCACGCCGCGGCCGCTGCCGTCCACGAACGATAGAAAGTGCCGCACCTCGGGGAACATCTCGAGCTCCGTGTTCGCCCGCTCCATCGCCTGCGACACGTTCAGCTCCGAGCGAAAGACGAGCCGATAGGCCCGCTTCAATTCGCGGAGCACCGCCGGCTCGAAGTTCGCGCGCTGCAAGCCGACGCTGTTGAGCCCGTACAGTCTGATCGGATTCCCGACGGCTTTGAGATACGGCGGAATGTCCTGCGGCACCCGCGACGCGCCGCCGATGAAACTGTGCGTGCCGATTTTCACGAACTGATGGATCGCGCACAGCCCGGAAATGATCGCGCGGTCCTCGACCGTGATGTGTCCCGCGAGCTGCGTGCCGTTCGAGATGATCACGCCGTTGCCCACGTGGCAGTCGTGCGCCAGATGCACGTACGTCATGATGAAGCAGTCGCGCCCAACGGAGGTCTTGAACGATTCCGAAGTGCCGCGGTTGATCGTCGCATATTCGCGCACCACCGTCCCATCGCCGATCTCGACGCGCGTCTCTTCGCCCTGGAATTTGAGATCCTGCGGGTCGCCGCCGATCACCGACCCGATGCCGATGCGCACGCCGTCGCCCAGCGTCACGTTTCGCTCGAGCACCGCGCGCACCGCCACCACGCACTCGTCGCCTAACACACACGACGGACCGATCACGGCCCACGGCCCCACCTCCACCCCGTCGCCCAACTGCGCATCGGGCGACACGATCGCCGACGGGTGGATGCGCGCGCTCATCGGTCGACGACCATCGCCGCCATGTCCGCCTCGCACACCAGGTCGCCCTCGACCTTCGCCAGCCCCCGCATCTTGCACACGCGCCCGCGAATCTGGACCATCTCCAACTCGCACCGCAGCTGGTCGCCCGGCCGAACGGGCTTCCGCCACTTCACGTTGTCCAGCGACATGAAGTACACGATCTTGTTCTCCGGATCCTCGACCGCGCCCATGAGCAGCATGCCGCCCACCTGCGCCATCGCTTCGACGATCAGCACGCCCGGCATCACCGGATGCCCCGGAAAGTGCCCCTGAAAGAACGGCTCGTTCATCGTCACGTTCTTGATACCGACGATCCGCTTCCGCGGCTCCATCTCGAGGACGCGATCCACCAGCAAAAACGGATATCGGTGCGGCAACACCTTCATGATGTCTTCGATCCCAAGCATCCGCGATTCGCCCTCCCGGCTCGCCTGCGTGACCATCTGCTGCACCAGCGTGACCGTGCCGCGATGGCTCGGCTTGACCGCGATCACGCGCGCCCGCACCCGCGCACCGGCCAGCGCCAGATCGCCCACGCAATCCATCGTCTTGTGCCGCACGAACTCGTCCGCCCAACGGAGCTCCGCATCCACGAGCCCCGTGTCGTCCAACACCAGCGCATTCGCCGTCGACGCCCCGCGGATCAAGCCCATCCGCGACAGCATCTCGACCTCGCGCGTGAATCCGAACGTCCGCGCGCCGGCCAGCTCGCGCGCGAACGAATCGCGCGTGACGCCCATGTCCAACGTCTGCCGGCCGATCAGCGGATGCGGAAAGTCGATCGTCACCTTGAGCGACAACGACGGCGCCGGCAGCACCTCGTACCTCGACTCGCCGCACTTGACCGACATCGGGCGCGTGACGGCGAGATATTGCACCGCCCCGCCGCGATCGGCAATCCCCGCCCTGCCTAACGCATCGAAGTACGGCGCCGCGCTGCCGTCCAGAATCGGCGGCTCCGGCCCGTCCATCTCGATCACCAGGTCGTCGATGTCCTGCGCCGCCACGGCCGCCAGCACGTGCTCCACCGTGTGCAGCGCCGCCGGCCCGCTGCCGAGCTGCGTCCGCCGGTCGCTCAGCACCGCGAAGTCCGCACGCGCCGGAATCGTCGGCTCCCCCGAGACATCCACGCGACGGAACACCACGCCCGTGCCCGCCTCCGCCGGCCGGAACGTGAGTCGGCACGCCTGCCCGAGATGCAGTCCGATCCCCTCGAGCGACACCGCCTGCGCAATCGAATGACGCTGGTCGCTCACCCGGTGTCGCGCTCCAACAATTTCTCGATGCGCCGCATGAGCCCCGACAACTTGTACAGCGCGGCGTGCGCGCGCAGCTGCTCCCCGTGCGGACGCGCCGGGTAGCCCGACCAGGTCTGTCCCGCGGGAATGTCGCCGAACACCCCGGCCTGTGCCGCCAGGCGCGCCCCGGCGCCGATGTCATGATGCCCGCTCACCCCCACCTGCCCCGCGAGAATGCACCCGTCGCCCATGTGCACCGATCCCGCGATGCCCACCTGCGCCATGATGAGACAGAGCCGGCCGATGCGCACGTTGTGCGCGATGTGCACGAGGTTGTCGATCTTCGTTCCGGCGCCGATCACCGTGTCATCGACGCTCCCGCGGTCGATGGTCGAGTTGGCGCCGATCTCCACATCGTCGCCGATGATGCACCGGCCGACGTGCGGAATCTTGCGATGGCCATCTTCGCCCGGCACGTAACCGAACCCGTCGCACCCGATGCGCGTTCCCGCGTGCACCCGAACGCGTTCGCCTAACGCAGTGCCCGCGTACAGCGTCACGCCGTCGGCCAGCCAGGTTCGCGCACCCACCGTCACGCCGGCCCCGATCGTCGTGTGGGCGCCCACGACGGCATCCTCGCCCAACTGCACGCCGTCGCCGATCACCGCGTACGGGCCGATCGCCACGCCGGCGCCTAACCGAGCGCCGCGGCCGATGACCGCCGTGCCGTGCACGCCGGATTCCCGCGGCGGCGGCGGATAGAGCGCGGGCAGCACGCGCAGCATCGCCTCGTGGGGCTGCCGCACCACGATCCGGCACGCCGCGGCGCCCGGCGCATCGGCGAGATCCGGCGCCACCAGCACGACGCCGGCCTGCGACCGCTCGAACAGCGCCGCGTACCGTGGCTGCGCGAGGAAGCTCAGATCGTCGGTCGTCGCCCGGTCCAACGGCGCGACACCGCGCACGCGCGCCCCGCCGTTCCCCCGAATCGTACCGCCTACCAAACGCGCAATCGCCTCGGCGGTGAGTGAAGGGCCTTCTTCTCTCTCATCGCCGAGGCGCATGTGCGTCACGTCGTTGGGCATTACGGCTTGCTGGGATCCGGCGATCGCGACGCGCCGAGCGGCTTGTCCGTGGGTCCAGCCGGCGGCTTCTGCGGCGTCGTCGACACCGGACCGGCTGCCTTCAGTCGCTGGATCACCTTGTCCGTGATGTCGAGCGACGAGTCGGCCGCCACCACCACGCCGGACTGATTCCCGGCGTCGAACACCATCGCGTAGCCGTTCTCGCTCCGAATCTGCTCGATCACCTTGTTGATCTGCTGCATGATCGGACGCATGAGCTCGGCCTGCCGCTGCTGCGCCTGCTGCTCGAGCTGCTGCACCCGCTGCTGGTACGCGCTCTCCTTGGTCTGAATGTCCTTCTGCCGCGTCGCCTTCGCCGTCGCGCTCAGCGTCGGCTCCGCCTTGTTGTACGCCGAGACGATGGCGTTGAGCGAATCGCTCATCTTCTGCACTTCGGCGCGATAGCCCTCCATCTCTTTCTGCATCTGCGCTTCGGCATCACTGCGGCCGGGCACTTCGGCCAGAATCTTTTGCGAGTTGACGTAGGCGATCTTGATCGTGCCGCTCGACGCACTCGCCGGCGGCGACACGGTGCCTCCCTGCGCCAACACTGTTCCAGCCATGAGGGTGGAGATTGCCAGCGCCGAGAGCGCGGCATGGACAAACGAACGCATTGTGACTCCGGTTAGAAAATTTGTCCGAGCTTGAAGTGCAGCATCCATTTCGGATCCGGGCGCCCGTTCACGTCGACCCGGTCGAACCCATACGCCCAATCGAGGCCAAGCGGCCCGAGCGGCGTCACGATCGCGACACCGATGCCGGCACCCCGGAATAACCGCGTCGGATCGAAGTCACGCGGCGAATCGTACACGTTCCCCGCGTCGTAGAAGAGGTCCGAGTACAGCATGGAATTGAAGCGAACGCCGAGCTCGGCTGTCGTGCTGAAAAATGCGTTTCCGAAGGATTGGACGGTGGCGTTGCTGTTCGTTCCGGGTACGAATCCCGCCGGCGTGATCGAAAATTCCTCGTAACCGCGCAGTTGCTCGCCGTATTGCGTGCCGCCCATGGCGAACTTCTGAGAATAGAAGAAAGGCCCCGCGTCGCCAAACAACATGCCGGCCCGAGCCGTAAGCCCGAACACGAGCTTCATCGACTGCGAGCCCAGCGCACTGCCGCCCCACTGCGCCAGGGTGGAATAGTTACGCAATTCCGTGGTGTAGCGCTGGAAGCTCGACGTGCCACCCAGCGGCCCGCCGTTGAACTGCGCGTCGATCGTCCGCAGCGATCCGCCCGACGGGAACGGCAGGTCGATGCGGTTGTCGTGCGTCAACTGAAAACCAACGGTCGACCGGAAGTGTTGCCGCGTATCGATGGCAGTGTCGCGCGACGCCAGACCGCCGGTGAACCGCACCGCCTCGCCGCCGTACGACACGAAGAACATCGTGAACGGAGAGCCGTGTACGGGGAAGCCCAACTGCAGCGATCCACCCGATGCCTGGCTCTGTCCGAGGTCCGCAATCAGGTACCGCGAATACGTGCTGTACGCCGTCGCCGTTCCCGAAATGCGCGTCTGGCGAATCGACGGGTCGGTGTAACTCAGCTGGAAGTCGTTCACGTACTTGCCGTACTGCCACTGCACCGACGCCTTCTTGCACAAGCCGAACAAGTTAGGCTGATCGAGCCCGATGAATCCGCCCAGCCCCGTGCCCTCGCCCACGGACGCGCCGAAGTTCACACTCCCGGTGTGCTTCTCCTTCACGTGGAAGACCACGTCCACGTCGCCTTTGTCGTTCACACGGGGCGTCTCGGGCGGCGGCAGCGGCGACTCGAAGAAGCCCAGGTTCTGGATGTTCTCATAGCTGCGGATCAGGCGGTCCTGGCTGAACACGTCGCCCGGCAAGATGACTAACGCGTTCCGGATGCACTGATCCGACGTGTAGTCGTTGCCCGCGATGTCGATCCGGTTGATCGTCGCCGGCGAGCCCTCCGCGATTTCCCAGCGGAGATTCACCGTCGGCACCGAGTCTTTGCTCACCTCCCGCTCGATCACCGGGCGGATCTGCACGTAGATGTAGCCGTCGTTCGCGTACGCCGTGCGCAGCTTGTCGGTGGCATCGTTCCAGGCGGCCGCATCGAACACGTTCTCGTCGCTCGACCCGCCGCCGAACAGGCCCTTCACCTTGTCGCCTAACGATGGCGACCGCGGGACGAACGGATAGAAGCGGTCAATGTCCGCCGTCGAGAAGTGCCGGTTTCCCACCACCTCGAATGTCCCGACGTGGTATTGCGGCCCCTCCTTCACGTTTACCTGCACCATCGCCTTCCCGTTCTGCTTGTCCACGAGCAGCGTGTCCTTCTGGACTTGGAAGTCGATGAAGCCGTTCGATTGATACAGCTTGGGGATGCGGTCGTTGATGTCCGCCTGGAACTTGTCCTCGTCGAACTCGCCCTTCTGCCAGAACCAGAATCCTTCCGGCTTGGTCTTCATCGCGCCAACCACATCGGCCGGCGGCAGTTTCTTCCCGCCGTCGATCTGCACACCCGACACCGCGAGCCGCCGGCCCTCGCTCACCTTGAACGTGATGTTCGTGAATCCGTTCGACACCGTGCTCTCCGGCTGCACGCTCGCCAGGTAATACCCCTTGGCTTCGTACATGGAGTCGATGCGCTCCACGGCGCGTGCGACTAACGAGGGGTCGATCGGCTTGCCGGACAGCAGCTCGATTTTGTCGCGCAGCGCCCCCTCGCCGATCACGTCCTCGCCCTGCACCGAGAAATGGCCGAGGAGCGGACGCTCGACGACGGTAAAGACAGCCGCCGCATGTCCGCTCGTCCCCATCTCGCAGCTCATTTGTACGGTGCTGAACTGCCCCGTCGCATACAGGTTGCGGATGGCGCGCTGCAGGACGCGGAAATTGAGTGTATCGCCTTTCGTAATCCCGATGTCCGAGAGCACCGTCGACGTCGACACGCGGCTGTTGCCCCGGATGATCACGGAATCGGGCGTTGCACATGGGCCGGAGGCCTGTGCATGCACCCCGGCCGTCACCGTGCAAAGGGCGATGGGCAGAAACAGTCGTCGAAACATGGCCTATAAGATACACACGAAACGGCGGAATGCCCCACTGGGCACTCCGCCGTTTTTATTTGTGGCTCCTGGCGGGCCGGTCAGGTGGTGGTCTTGCTCAGCACCTTGAAATCGAGCTTCGACCCGTCGGGTGATACGTCTACCTCGACTTCATCGCCCTTCGCAAAGTCCCCGATCAGAATCTTCTCCGACAGCGGGTCCTCGACGTACTTCTGGATGGCCCGCTTGAGCGGACGCGCCCCGAAATGCTCGTCGTACCCGTGGGTGCTGAGGAAGTCGTTGGCCGGCCCGGACAGCTTGAGCGTGATCTCTTCGTCCGACAACCGGCGCTGCACCTCGCGCAACAGGATGCCCACGATCTGCGAGATGTGCTCCTTGTTGAGCGGGTGGAACACGATGACGTCGTCCAACCGGTTCAGGAATTCAGGATTGAAGACCCGCTGGATTTCCTCCTTCACCTTTTCCTGAATGCGATCGAAGTTCTCGCGATCGTCCGGCGCCGCGAAGCCCAACCCTTTGCTCTTGGTGATGTCGCGCGCGCCCACGTTGGACGTCATGATCACGACGGTGTTCTTGAAGTCGATCACGCGACCATAGTTGTCCGTGAGGTGCCCCTCGTCCAACACCTGCAACAGGATGTTGAAGACGTCGGGATGCGCCTTCTCGATCTCATCGAGCAGCACGACGCTGTATGGCTTGCGACGCACGGCCTTGGTGAGCGTCCCCGAATCCTCGTAGCCAACGTAGCCCGGAGGCGCGCCAATGAGCCGGCTCACGGAGAACTTCTCCATGTACTCGCTCATGTCGACGCGAATCAAGGCCGACTGATCGGCAAACAGGAACTTGGCTAACGCACGCGCCAGTTCGGTTTTCCCGACGCCCGTTGGCCCCGAGAAAATGAACGACCCGATCGGGCGTGCCGGATCCTTGAGACCGGCCCGGCTGCGGCGAATGGAGCGGGACAGCGCCTTGATCGCCTCATCCTGCCCGACGACCGACGCGTGGAGCTCGTCTTCCATGCGCAGCAGTCGCGCGCTCTCGGCCTCCTGCAAGCGCGTCACGGGAATGCCCGTCCACCGGCTGACGATGAAGGAAATTTCCTCCTCGCCTAACACTGGCCGGAACGACTGGCGGTGCTTCTCCCACTCTTCGCCCTTGCGGCGGATCTCGCCCTGGAGCTCACGCTCCTTGTCGCGCAGCGCGGCCGCGCGCTCGAAATTCTGATCGCGAACGGCGGATTCCTTCTCGACGTTCACTTCCTCGAGCTTGCCCTTGAGCTCCGCCACTTCCGGCGGCGGCGCCTGCGCCGCCAGTCGCGCCCGTGCACCCGCCTCATCGATCACGTCGATCGCCTTGTCGGGCAGGAACCGGTCGGTGATGTACCGCTCGGAGAGCTTCGAGGCGGTCACCAGCGTCGTATCGGGGATCGTCACGTGGTGATGGTCCTCGTACTTCTTGCGCAGACCACGAAGGATCTCTACGGTCTCCTCCACCGAAGGTGGATCGACAATCACCGTTTGGAAGCGCCGCTCGAGCGCTCCGTCCTTCTCGATGTACTTGCGATACTCGTTGAGCGTGGACGCGCCGACGCACTGCAGCTCGCCGCGCGCGAGCGCGGGCTTGAGCATGTTGCTCGCGTCGATCGCGCCTTCGGCCGCGCCCGCTCCAACCAGCGTGTGCAGCTCGTCGATGAACAAGATGATGTTCTTGTTCTGCGCGATCTCGTTCATGACCGCCTTGAGCCGCTCCTCGAACTGGCCGCGATACTTCGTGCCGGCGATCACCGCCGCCATGTCTAACGCAAGCACGCGATGGTCGCGCAGCGACTCCGGGCACTCGCCGTTGGCGATGAGTTGGGCCAGCCCTTCGACGATGGCCGTTTTGCCCACCCCTGGCTCGCCGATGAGCACCGGGTTGTTCTTCTTGCGGCGCGTCAGCACTTCCATCACGCGCTGGATCTCTTTCGCACGGCCGATGGTCGGATCGAGCTGGCCTTCGCCAGCCAGCTGCGTGAGATCGCGGCAGAAGTGGTCGAGCGCCGGCGTCTTCGACTTTTTCTCGCCCTTCGCCTGCTGCGGGGCCGGTGGGCTGCCGGCCTGAGCCGTGGCACCTCCAGCCGGCATCTCCGTGCCCAACAGGCGCAGCGTCTCCGCCCGCGCGGCGTCCAGATTGACGCCTGTATCGGTGAGTACCTGCGCCGCGATGCCCTTCTCCTCCCGTAACAATCCGAGCAGGAGGTGCTCCGTACCCACATAACTGTGGTTGAGCTCCCTCGCCTCGCTCATGGCGAGCTCGAGTACCTTCTTCGCCCGCGATGTGTAGGGAAGATCAGGCCCGGTGGTTTGCGCTGCTTTGCCTTTCTTGACCGTCTCCTCGATCTTCTGCTGAATCTCGTCGAGATCCACGCTCAAATTCTGGAGAACGGCCGCAGCGACCCCCTCACCCTCCCGGATGAGGCCGAGCAGGATGTGCTCTGTCCCCACGTACTCATGGTGGAGACGTGCGGCTTCCTCGCGAGCCATCGCGAGAACTTTTCGCACACGCTCAGTGAAGTTGTAGCCGTTCATAGGTCCCTCAGTGCCGGACAGCCCTGCGTCGGGTCAGCCGTTCGTCCCTGCCTCTTCTGCCAGCAACTGTCGCACATATCGTGCGCGGACGAGGTTTGCCTCACTGTCTGTGAGCGCTCTCCCCTCGGCCTGTGCCAGATGCGCAGATTGGGAAAAAATCAGGAGCTTGTTGAGGGTATATACACTGAGGCCGGTGATCAGTTTCAATCCAACGGCCAGTCGTACGCCACTGAGGTAACTCATCGCCTCGTCGAACGTGAGGCTTCGTGCGTACCGGAGGGTGCCATAAGCTCGCCAGAGCTTGTCCTCAATAATATAACCGGCGTCGCGAAGCAAGACACGCCGCGCATCCTCTTCGCGAGAAATCACCGTGCGCAGCACGTACATCAGCTGGTCGATGATTTCATCCTCCGACCGCCCAAGCGTCGTCTGATTGGAAATCTGAAAGAAATTCCCGACGACTTCGCTCCCCTCACCGTACAGCCCTCTGTACGTCAATCCCATCTGCTGCAAACCGGCTAACGTCTTCGAAATCTCTTTTGTGGCGTTGAGCCCCGGTAGATGAATCATCACCGAAGCCCGCATTCCGGTTCCCGTGTTGGTCGGACAGGAGGTGAGAAACCCGAACTCCTGGTGGTAGGCGAAGGGTACCGTCGCGCCCAGCTCTTCGTCGATCCGCTCGAGCGCGGCGTACGCTTCGGACAGGGCGAACCCCGAGCGCAGCGCCTGCAGTCGCAGATGATCCTCTTCATTTACCATGACGCCTGTCCCTGCCCCGAGAAACACGGCGGCGCCGCTGCGCACAGGATGCTGCGGATCCAACCCGGCCAGCTCTCGACTCACCAGATGCCGCTCGTGGAGCAGCAGCCGGTCTTCACTCGGCAGATCGTCCACGCGCACGAGCACGTGATGCTCGAGACTCGGCGCCGTGCCCACCGCCTCGCGCACCCGCGATAACACCCGCAATCGTTCGCCGTCGCGCGCGCGACCCGGAAAGGCAAAGCCCTCGAGATTGCGCGCGAGACGGATGCGCGTGGACAGCACGATGCCCGCGTGATCGCCCGACGCATCGAGCCAACTCACGCCGCCGTCCGGCAGCAGCGACAGGTCCAACGTCATTCCAACACCTTGATCTGATCGCGAAGACGCGCCGCTTCCTCGAACTGCTCCTGCTCCACCGCCCGACGCAAGCGGTCGCGCAGCTCGGCCAACACCGTCGCGCCTTCCTCGACTAACGGAACCGGCGGTTGGTAGCGCTTGCCCACGTGCTTCGACGTGCCGTGGATGCGGCGCAGCCAGTCGCGCAGCGTGGCCTCGAAGGTCGTGTAACAGTAGGGGCAGCCTAACCGGCCGGTGCTGCGGAAATCGCGCAGCGTCCCCGAGCAGAACCCACACCGTCCGCTGTCGTGCGGCGACGCCGGCAGCTGCTTGTGCAGCGCGCCGATGAAATCGGCCAGCGGCTGCTTCGGTTGCGTGATGTGCGTCTCGATGCCGCGCTCCAGCGCGCAGCGCTCGCACAGGTGCTCTTCCGTCACGACGCCGTCGGCGTTGGACCGCGTGAGCGTCACGACCGAATCCCGCTCCTTGCAGCTGTCGCACAACATCAGGCTACGACCTCTCGCACATCCGTCTCGCGCAGCCGACCGCCGTCCAGCAACAGCGTCCGATCCGCACGCGCCGCCAGCGCGCGATTGTGAGTCACCACCACCATCGCAATCTCGAGCTGCCGCACGAGCGCCACGAACTGTTCGTGCAGCCGCTCGGCGTTCGCGTTGTCGAGATTGCCCGACGGCTCGTCCGCCAACACCACCTTGGGATCGATGGCTAACGCACGCGCGACCGCGGTGCGCTGCTGCTCGCCCCCCGACAGCTCGGCCGGCCGATGCGTCATCCGCCCCTCGAGCCCCACCCTCGCCAACAATTCCTCGGCGCGCGAACGCGCCCGCTTCGCATCCCATCCCGCAATACGCAACGGCATCATCACGTTCTCGAGCGCCGAAAACTCCCGCAGCAGGTGGTGAAACTGAAAGACAAATCCAACCTTGCGGTTCCTCACGCGCGCCAACGCCTCGTCGCTCAAGCCGTGCAGCGGTTCGCCATCGAGGACCACGAACCCGCGCGTCGGACGATCCAGTCCGCCCAACAAATGCAACAACGTGCTCTTCCCCGCGCCGCTTGCGCCCACGATCGCGAGCATCTCACCGCGCGCCACGTCGAGATCCACGCCGTCGAGCACACGGATCGGCGTGCCGTCGCCGCCGACGTACGATTTCGACAGATCTCTCGCCTCGACAATGCTCATTCGTGACGGATGGCTTCCACCGGATAGAGATTCGCCGCCTGCAGAGACGGATACAACGTGGCCAACATGGCGATCGCGACGCTCGCCAGCACGATCCACAACACGTCCAACGGCTGAATCGACACTGGCAGATGGTCGATGAAATATACGCTCGGATCGAGCGCGATGAGCTTGAAGTGGTCGATCACTACGCCCACCGTCACACCGAGCACGAGTCCAATTCCCGTTCCCAGAAGACCGATCACGAGCCCCTGCACGAGAAAGACGCGCAGCACCGCCGCCGACCGCAGCCCCATCGCCTTGAGAATCCCTATCTCTCGCGTCTTGTCCGTCACGACCATTGTGAGCGTGCTCACAATGTTGAACGCCGCGACCACCACGATCAGCAACAGAATCACGCCCATCGCCAGCTTCTCGAGCTTGAGCGCGTGGAACAGCGACGAGTTCTGCTGCTGCCAATCGACCACCCGATACGGGTACCCGAGCATCGTACGAATGCGTACGCCAACGGCGCCGGCCGTTTCGCGCGACGTGGTGCGCGCTTCCAACCCAGTCACCGCATCGCCCAGATTCGCGAACTGCTGCGCCACCGGCAGCGAGATGTAGATGTACGAGTCGTCGTACTCGAACATGCCCGTCTCGAAAATCCCGGTGACCTGAAACTGAAAGATCCGCGGCACGACCATCCCGACAGATGCGCTGAACTTGGCGCCGGCCGGCGAGATGATGGTGAACGTGTCGCCCACAGTCAGATCGAGACGATTCGCGAGACTCGAGCCCAACACGGCGCCGTGTCCGGTGCCGTCATCGCTCGCGAATCGGAAGTCGCCCTTGAGCGCCTTCTGCCGAATGGTCGTGATTTGCGGGACGCCGCGCGCTTCGGGCTCGATGCCTTCCACCTGCACCGCCGACGGATAATTGTGTCCCGCTTGCGCGAGCCCCTGCGTTAGGACGAACGGCGCGACGGCCACAACCCCCGGCTCGTGCACCACCCGCGCCAGCGCATCGCGCCACTTGGGCATCACGAGATCATCGCCGAACGTCAGCACGCGCAGGTCGGGACTGCCGACGAGAATCTTGTCGCGCAGATCGGTCTGCATGCCCGTCATCACACCGTTGATCACGATCAGCGCGCTCACGCCCACGAGCACGCCGCCGATCGCGATGGCGCTGATGAACGAAAACAGTCGCGAGCCGCCCCTCGTTCGCAGATACCGCCACGCAATCGCCAGCTCGAGTCGATTCATTCGGGACGCATGGTTGGAAACAGAATCACGTCGCGGATGTGCGCCGTGCCGCTCAGGTACATGAACAGTCGGTCGATCCCGATCCCCACGCCGCCGGTCGGCGGCATGCCGTACTCCATAGCGCGAAGATAGTCTTCGTCCACGCCGCTTGCTTCCGCGTCCCCGGCCGCGCGCAGCGCTGCCTGCGCCTCGAATCTCGCGCGTTGATCGATGGGATCGTTCAGCTCGCTGAATGCGTTTGCCATTTCCTTGCCGTGCGCGAACAACTCGAACCGTTCGGTGAGCCGGGGATCGCCGCGCTTGGGCTTGGCCAGCGGAGACAACTCACGCGGATAATCGATCACGAAGGTCGGCGCGTCGAGCTGCGCCTCGACCAGCGCCTGGAACATTTCATCCAGAATCTTGGGACGACTCAGACTCGCCACGTGCTCGATGCCGATCCGATCGGCCGCACTGCGCAGCGCCGCGACGTCGAGTGCCATCGCGTCGAAGCCGAGCGCATGGTTGAGCGCCGGTACCCACTCGACCCGCGGAAACGGCGGTTGGAACACCGGGACGCGCTCGGCTAACGAGGCGTCCGAGCGAATCGCATCGGCTGCCGCGACCAGCAGCGCTTCGACGACGCCCATCATGTCGCGATAGTCCGCGTACGCCTGATAGAACTCGAGCATGGTGAATTCCGGATTGTGCGTCCGATCGATGCCCTCGTTCCGGAAGTCGTGCCCGATCTCGTACACGCGCTCGAGACCGCCGACGATGAGCCGCTTGAGGTACAGCTCGTCGGCGATGCGCAAATAGAGCGGCATGTCGAGCGCTTCGTGCTGCGTGACGAACGGGCGCGCCGTTGCGCCGCCATACAGTGGTTGCAGGACCGGCGTCTCGACCTCGATGAAATCGCGCGCATCGAGGAATCGCCGGATGGCCGACACCATGCGCGAGCGGGCGATGAACAGCTCGCGCACGTCCGGGTGCACGGCGAGATCGGCATAGCGTTGGCGCGATCGCTGCTCTGCGTCGGCGAAGCCGCTGTGCATCACCGCCCGTCCGTCGACGATTTCTTCTTTGCCGAAGGGCAGCGGGCGGAGCGATTTGGCGAGCAGCTCGAACGACCGGACGCGCACCGTGACTTCGCCGGTCTTCGTGCGGAAGAGCGGACCCTCGGCGCCGATCACGTCGCCCAGATCGAGCAGGTCGAGGGCGGCGAACCGCTCTTCGCCTAACTCATCGCGGCGGAAATAGAGCTGCAGCCGTCCCGACGCGTCGGCCAGGTGCGCGAACGCGGTCTTGCCGTGGGCGCGCCAGGCGACGAGGCGGCCGGCCACGCGCACCTCGGGGCCCGGTGCGTCCCCGGATCCGTCGCCTAACGCAGCAACCGCCTGCCGCGCATCGTGCGTCCGCTCGTACCGGTAGGCGAAGGGCGCGATCCCGCGCTCGAGGAGCTGGTCCAGCTTCGCGCGGCGCGCCAGCAGCACCGCACTGGCTTCGGCCGACGTCACGCGGCACCAACGCTTGCGCCGAACTTGCGCAGGTAGGCCTCGATGAACGGGTCGATGCCGCCGTCCATCACCTTGCGCACGTCGGGAATTTTGAGCTCGGTGCGATGATCGTTGACCATGGTATACGGCTGGAACACGTAGCTCCGGATCTGGTTCCCGAACGAAACATCGGTCTTGGCCGCGTCGATCGCCGCCTTTTTCTTCTCCCGCTCCGCCACCTCGCGCTGATAGAGCGCGTTGCGCAGCATCTTCATCGCCGTCGCCTTGTTCTTGAACTGCGACCGCTCCTGCTGGCAGCTCACCACGATGCCCGAGGGGATGTGCGTTAGGCGAACGGCCGAGCTGGTCTTGTTGACGTGCTGGCCGCCGGCGCCCGAGGCGCGGAAGACATCCATTTTGATGTCCTCGTCGCGCACCTCGATGTTGATGTCCTCGTCGGCCTCGGGATACACGAACACCGACGCGAAGCTCGTGTGACGCCGCGCCTGTGCGTCGAACGGCGAAATGCGAACCAGCCGATGCACCCCCGTCTCCGGACGGAGAAATCCGTAGGCGTACGGCCCGCGAATCTCGATCATCGCGCCCTTGATCCCGGCTTCTTCGCCCTCGCTCATGTCGAGTACTTCCCACGCGAATCCGTGGCGCGCCGCCCAACGCTCGTACATGCGCATGAGCATCGATGCCCAGTCCTGCGCTTCGGTGCCGCCGGCGCCGGCGCTGATTTCGAGCATCGCATCGCGCCGGTCGTCGGGGCCGGCCAGCAGCGACCGCACTTCGAACGCCGGCACCTGCTCGTCGAGCGCCGATACTTCGCGCTCGAGCTCCGCCGACAACGAGTCGTCCGGCTCCTGGTCGAGCAGCGCTTCCATCTCCAGCAGCTCCTGCACCTTGTTCGACAGGGTGTCGAACGGCTCGACGACTTCCTTGAGCTTCTTGATTTCCGCTATGACTTCGCGTGCGCGCTCCTGGTCGTCCCAGAATCCCTGCTCGCCCATGCGCGCTTCGCGCGCTTCGAGCTCACGCCGTTTGCCATCGACGTCAA
This sequence comes from Gemmatimonadaceae bacterium, assembly GCA_036273715.1. Lineage (NCBI taxonomy): Bacteria > Pseudomonadati > Gemmatimonadota > Gemmatimonadia > Gemmatimonadales > Gemmatimonadaceae > Gemmatimonadaceae bacterium. The sequence continues at coordinate 8,301 of DASUHB010000002.1, read as the reverse complement.
AGATACCTCCGCAGCTCGCCGAGCCGTTCCTCGTAATGGTGCAGCCGGCGGGCCCGCTCTGATTCTGACATGACTTCCCCGTTGAGTGTGTGACCGAGGGGGAAATATAGACCAACGATGGGAAACGCCCTACTGCGACCAACGACCGTTCGTCAGAAAATCCGCTTGCCACCCGCGAGGACGTCGTTCAGCGCGTCCTGGAAGTGGGTGGTGCTCTCGGCGAACTCGCGAGTCATCTGGTCGACGTATTCCTCGTAGCTCTTCTTGATCTCTTCACGAAAGAGCTCGCGCAGCGTGCCGTTGCGCAGTCCTTCGCGATGCTTGTCGGGGAAGTACGCGACAATGTCGGAGACCAACGCGCGCGCCAGGCGCTTCGCTTTGACGTTGGGATCGTTGGACAGGAAGGGATTGATCGGGGCGCGCGAGCCGGTGGACGGCCGCTGGACCGGGGCGGTGGCGCGGGGCGCACCGGTCGGTGCGGAAGCGGGAGCTGCGGGCGGGCGTTGGGCGAAGGGGATGCCGGCCGGCGGCGCCTGCGGCGCCGCTGGCCCGGCATGCCCAACGGACGGCGCCGGCGCTGCGGGCGTCGGCACGCGTGGCGCAGGTCTCGGCCCCGGTCCACCGCCGGTCGCGCCCGGCGCAGACGGCGAGTGCGAAAACGGAAACCCCGGCCGCGACGGTGCGGCAGGCGCAGCGGTCGGACGCGGTGCGGCGGCGGCGCCCGCCGCAGGCACCGGCGGTGACGCCGGCACGATGGGTACTGCGCCCGACCCCTGTGGCTTGCTTGGCGCGGCGGGCGCCGTCGACGCAGCCGCCGAATTTTCTGCGTTGGGCATCGAGCGCCGACTCATCCCCGAGAGCAACGCGTCGACTTGCGCGCGCGATGGCTGCGGCGGCGTCGGCATGGTTGTCGCCGGTCGCGGCGACAGCGGCGAAGGCGCCGCTCCCGCACCTGCTCGCGCCGCCACTCCGCCGTGCGCTGCTGCCGGCTGCGGGGAGGCGAAGTCGTCGTCGATGCGACCGCGCTCGCCGATGGCGATCACACCTCCGCACACCGAGCACCGTGCACGAACGCCGGCGAGCGGTATCTTCGCCGGGTCGACTCGAAAGATCGATCCGCATTCGGGGCAGACGACGTTCATCGCGCCATTCTCTTCTCCGCGGTGCGCGCTCGCCGCCCGAGCTCAGTGGTCCGACGCGCCGACGCCCGACTCCACTCGGTCTTGGCGACGATCGACGACGTACACGGAACCAGGCAGCGTCTTCGCATAACTCTTCATCTCCGTGGCCAACTCGCTGACCTGCGCTGGATGCGTGAAGTTCCGGCGTTCGGTCGTTACCACGCCAATGCTCAGCGTCATCAGCGGCACGCGGTGCAGTTGCCCGCGCCGATCCTTTCCGAAGAAATATCCAGCGTGCCGATCCTGCTCGGAGTACTGGAACGGCGCAAGTGCATCGAAGATCTCGATGATCTCGCGCGAGATCTCCACCGCATCACGCATCGGCACCACGAAGATAAAATCATCGCCGCCGATATGCCCGACAAATCCATCGTCGCCGCTCGATCCGCGCACGACGTCGTGGAGAATCGTCGCCACGATGCGAATGACGCGATCGCCCTCATAGTAGCTGTAGCGATCGTTGTATTCCTTGAAGTGATCGAGGTCCGCGTAGCACACCGCGAACGGCTCGCCGCTCGCAATGCGTCGTCCAATCTCGGACTCGATCTCCGGCGCGCCGGGAAGCCGGGTGGACGGATGCACGTGTACATCGCGATCCGCGCGGCGCAGCATGGCGTCGAATCGGAGCGCTGCTTCAGCCGGCCGCATGCTCGCGGGGAAGACCTCGTCCGCCAACGCATCGAGCGCTCCCGTCACGTCGCTCTCATCATCGCCGGTGAGCACGCCGCCCGGCACCACGCCCGTGTAGGAATCGCTCTTGAGCCGTCGGCACGCACTGAGCACCACCGCCGCGTTCGTGCGTGCGTCGAACACGACCACGGTTGGCCGGCCGCGGAGCGTGCGAGCCATGAGATCCGCCACGTCGCACGACACGACGATCGGAAGACCGCGCGCCGCGAGCCAGCCGCGCACGCCTTCAGGCGGCCGGCCGGAGTCTGGAGAAAAGAAGATGGCGTGGGGGTGGGCCACCCTGGGCGGTCCTCGGCTCTCTCGGCACCGGATCGCGACGCGGACACGCGCACGTCGCCGGTGACACGGGGAATTGAGTACTCTGCTCGACGATCTCCGCTCGGAGAACGCAACTCCAAGCGGCACATACACTATGCGGCCGCCTGATGTGCGTCGAGTGGCGGCCGCGATGATTTTCTTTGTGCGCCGCGATGCGACGCCGCCTCAGATCGCGGTCGCCTCATCGATAAGCATGATCGGAATGTCATCGCGGATCGCATACCGAAGACGACACGCGTGGCAGACGAGGCACTGTTCCTGTTCCCGGTACTCGAGCTCACCCTTGCACTTGGGGCAAACGAGCACCTCGAGCAACTGTGGCGAGAGACTCATGGCCGTGTCTCCTCATCAGTGTGCGTGAAGCCGAGTCGTCGCAGCGCGGCGGAATCACGCCGCCAGTTAGGAAGCACCTTCACCCAGAGATCGAGATAGACCGGGGCGTCGATCAACGCCTCGATCTTCTCTCGCGACGCGCGACCGATTTCGCGAATCCGAGCCCCACCCTCGCCGATCACGATTCGCTTCTGGCTGTCGCGCTCGACGTAGAGCACCGCTCGAATGTACACGGGCCGACGCTCCTCGCGAAACTCCTCGATCGTGCATGCAATGCTGTACGGAACCTCCTGCTCCAGCTGCTCGAGCGCCGTCTCGCGAATGAGTTCGGAGGCAAAGAAGCGCAGCGGTTGCTCGGCGATGTCGTCTTCGGGATAGAGAAAAGGGCTCTCGGGCAGGGCTGATGCGACGCGCGCGATGAGCGCATCGATGCCTTCGCCGGTGAGTGCCGAAACGAAGAGCGCATCGGGCTGCTGGGCGCGCAGCGCGTCCAGGCGCGGCGGGTCGAGTGCGTCGATTTTGTTGAATACGGTGAGCACTGGCGCGCGCGGCGGTGCATCCAGGCCGGCGGCGTCCACGAGAGACGCAACGTTGCGCTCATTTGCATCGACCAGGTATGCAATGACGTCGGCGTCCTCGAGTGCGCGGCGCGCGGTGTGGCGCATGGCGCGCTGGAGCGCGTAGTGCGGGTCGAGCAGTCCCGGTGTGTCGAGCAGGACGACCTGGAGATCCTGGCGCGTGAAGATTCCTAGGATGCGGTCGCGGGTGGATTGTGGTTTCGAGCTGACGATGCTGAGCTTTTGGCCGACGAGGCGGTTGAGGAGTGTGGATTTGCCGGCGTTGGGTTTCCCGCAGAGGGTGAGGATGCCGGCGTGGGTCATAGAGTGAGGGGCATTGGGTCAGATGACGAAGCCCCCAGTCGGGAGTATTCCCGACTGGGGGCTTCAAAGGAGTGCCGGCGACGGCCTACTCTCCCGCGCCCTCTCGGGCGGAGTACCATCGGCGCTGTAGGGCTTAACGATCGTGTTCGGGATGGGAACGAGTGTGGCCCCTACGCTCTAGTCGCCAGCGAAAGTCGGACGTTAGGCGAACGACAATCGGAGTTGGTGTAGATCTTGGAATGGAGACATCAATGAAGCGTGATGCTCTGCTTGCAGAATGGGGAATTGGGAGTAGTCAAGCCACACGGGCGATTAGGACCGCTGCGCTCGGAGTGGGTCACCCCACGTCCACGTGCGGCCTATCGACGGAGTAGTCTTCTCCGGCCCTTTAGGAGGCTCAAGGCCTCGGGAGTGTTCATCTCGGGGGGGGCTTCCCACTTAGATGCATTCAGCGGTTATCCCCGCCAGCCATCGCTACCCGGCGATGCATCGGGCGATGCAACCGGGACACGAGCGGGCTGTCCGACCCGGTCCTCTCGTACTAGGGTCCGCGCCCCTCAACACTCCAACGCCCACGACGGATACAGACCGAACTGTCTCACGACGTTCTGAACCCAGCTCATGTACCACTTTAACCGGCGAACAGCCGGACCCTTGGGACCTTCTCCGGCCCCAGGATGTGATAAGCCGACATCGAGGTGCCAAACCGCGCCGTCGATGTGAACTCTCGGGCGCGATAAGCCTGTTATCCCCAGCGTACCTTTTATCCGTTGCGCGATAGCCGCTCCACACCGGGCTACCGGATCACTACGGCCCACTTTCGTGGCGGTTCGAGCCGTCGCTCTCACCGTCAGGCGCCCTTCTGCCGTTACACTCGCCGTGCGATTACCGACCGCACTGAGGGCACCTTCGCGCGCCTCCGTTACTCTTTCGGAGGCGACCGCCCCAGTCAAACTGCCCACCTGCCACGGTCCCCGACGGGGTTTTCCCGTCTGGGTGAGGGCGTCGCATCACACAGGGTGGTATTTCACTGGTGCCTCCACCAGAGCTAGCGCCCTGGCTTCAACGGCTCCCACCTAAGCTACACAGTGAAGTGCAACGTCCAATGACAAGCTACAGTAAAGGTGCATGGGGTCTTTTTGTCCTGTCGCGGGGACTCGGAATCCTCACCGAGACTGCCATTTCGCCGAGCACGTGGTCGAGACAGTGCCCAAGTCGTTACGCCATTCGTGCAGGTCGGAACTTACCCGACAAGGAATTTCGCTACCTTAGGACCGTTATAGTTACGGCCGCCGTTTACCGGGGCTTCGGCTCGAAGCTTTGGGGTTACCCCCGAACCTCTCCCCTTAACCTTCCGGCACTGGGCAGGCGTCAGTGTGTATACGGCGCCTTACGCGGCTTGGCACACACCTGTGTTTTTGCTAAACAGTCGCTTGGGCCGATTCGCTGCGACCCTGACCCGCTAGCGGCGCGAGGCCGTTCACGTTTCAGGGCATCCCTTCTTCCGAAGTTACGGGATCATTATGCCGAGTTCCTTGACCACGTTTCACTCGCTCACCTGAGGCTGCTCGCCTCGCCCACCTGTGTCGGTTTACGGTACGGACGCCGTGCTGTCTCCACCCGATGCTTTTCTCGCCGGTTGACTCCAGACGACTCGGTTCGGGGTTGCCCCCTTGCCTCGCGCTCCCGTCTCGGGATTACTCCCTACGCGGTTGGACGGCCGAATCCACTAGGCCGCTCGTCCTTTGTTCCCGTGTCACATCGGGGATCAACGACAACATGGCGGGGCCGGAATCTTCGCCGGCTTACCATCGACTACGCCTCTGGGGCCTCGTCTTAGGCTCCGCCTCACCCTGCGCTGATTGCCATGGCGCAGGAACCCTTGGGCTTACGGTGGCAGGGGTTTTCACCCTGCTTGGCGCGTACTCATTCCGGCATCCTCACTTCCCCTCGCTCCACCCCTTGGTTTCCACCGGGGCTTCATCGCACGGGGAACGCTCCCCTACCCCTGTGCCTAACGGCACAAGACCATGCTTCGGTGGGCCGCTTAATCCCGACCATTCTCGGCGCATTCCCGCTGGACTGGTGAGCTATTACGCACTCTTTAAAGGAATGGCTGCTTCTAAGCCAACCTCCCAGTTGTCACAGCAGGAACACTTCCTTCGCTATACTCAGCGGCCACTCTGGGACCTTAGCAGTGGTTCTGGGTTCTTTCCCTCTCGCCGACGGACATTATCGCTCGCCGACTGCCTCCCAGGGTCCAGTCCTTGGGCATTCGGAGTTTGGTTGGGGTTGGTACGACTTGTCGCCGCCCGCGCCCATCCAGTCGCTCTACCTCCCAGGACCATACGGCTTACGCCGCCCTGAGGCTCTACCTCAATAGATTTCGGGGAGAACCAGCTATCTCCAGGCTTGATTGGCCTTTCACCCCTACCCACACATCATCCGAGCGGTTTTCAACCCACAACGGTGCGGACCTCCACTCGGTGTTACCCGAGCTTCATCCTGTGCATGGGTAGATCGCCCTGGCTTCGGGTCTACGCCCACGAACTCGACGCCCTCTTTGCAGGACTCGCTTTCGCTGCGGCTCCGCGGGATACCCGCTTAGCCTCGCTCGTGAGCAGTAACTCGCCGGATCATAATGCAAAAGGCACGCCGTCAGCCGAATACGACCCGAAGATCATATTCCAGCCTCCGACCGCTTGTAGGCATGTGGTTTCAGGTACTTTTTCACTCCCCGCACAGGGGTGCTTTTCACCTGTCCCTCACGGTACTCGTTCACTATCGGTCACACGGGAGTCTTTAGCCTTGGAGGGTGGTCCCCCCAGCTTCACGCCCGGTCTCTCGTGACGGGCGTTACTCAGGATCTCCACTAACAGCCGTGCCTAGTCTTCGCTTACCGGGCTCTCACCGTCTCTGGCGCTCCATCCCAGGAGACTTCAGCTGACGTCGCGACTGTCGAACGTGGATCCTACAACCCCGGAGTCCGAAGACTCCGGTTTGGGCTCATCCCGTTTCGCTCGCCGCTACTCCGGGAATCTCGGTTGATTTCTCTTCCTCTGGGTACTTAGATGTTTCAGTTCCCCAGGTTCGCTTCCTGTCTTGCGACAGGATGACGGTGTTCGCACACCGCCGGGTTGCCCCATTCGGCCATCTCGGGATCATTGCGTGTGTGCCGCTCCCCCGAGCTTCTCGCAGCTTACCACGGCCTTCATCGCCTCCGTGTGCCCAGGCATCCTCCACATGCCTTCGCTCGCTTGACTACATCATGTTCAATGCAGCAAGCAGAGCACGCGCGCTTCATCTGCGATGACGAAATCGTCGTCACAATGATGAATTCCATCCCACGATCTACACCATCTTCGATTGTCAAACAGCGTTAGGCAAACGACGCGTCCCAATCGGGGCGCGTCCGCCTGAAAAAAAAGAATCGATGTGAGAGATAGTTGAACGAAGCGGGCGACATCCGAGAGACTTTCCGCAGCCACCCGAGGGTGGTTGCTTACTCGTCGCTCCGGAAAGGAGGTGATCCAGCCGCAGGTTCCCCTACGGCTACCTTGTTACGACTTCGCCCCAGTCACTCGGCTCGCCTTCGGCGGCTTGGTCTCTTGCGAGTTCCGACACCGACTTCGGGCGCTCCGAGCTTCCATGGCGTGACGGGCGGTGTGTACAAGGCCCGGGAACGTATTCACCGTGGCGTAGCTGATCCACGATTACTAGCGATTCCGGCTTCATGGAGGCGAGTTGCAGCCTCCAATCCGAACTGAGGACCGCTTTTTGGGATTGGCTTGAGCTCGCGCTTTTGCATCCCTTTGTACGGCCCATTGTAGCACGTGTGTAGCCCTGGACGTAAGGGCCATGATGACTTGACGTCGTCCCCACCTTCCTCCGGTTTGGCACCGGCAGTCCGCCCAGAGTCCCCGACTTTACTCGCTGGCAACTGGACGCGAGGGTTGCGCTCGTTGCGGGACTTAACCCAACATCTCACGACACGAGCTGACGACAGCCATGCAGCACCTGTGCTGGAGTCCCGAAGGACATCGGAGGTCTCTCCCCGATTTCCCCAGCATGTCAAGCCCAGGTAAGGTTCTTCGCGTTGCGTCGAATTAAACCACATGCTCCACCGCTTGTGCGGGCCCCCGTCAATTCCTTTGAGTTTCAGCCTTGCGGCCGTACTCCCCAGGCGGGGTACTTCCTGCGTTAGCGCCGGCACTCCAGGGGTCGCTCCCCGAAGCACCTAGTACCCATCGTTTACGGCGTGGACTACCAGGGTATCTAATCCTGTTTGCTCCCCACGCTGTCGCGCCTCAGTGTCAGTTACTGCCCAGGGGGCCGCCTTCGCCACCGGTCTTCTATCGGATCTCTACGCATTCCACCGCTACACCCGATATTCTACCTGCCTCTACAGTACTCAAGCCTTGCAGTATCCACGGCAGACCCGGGGTTGAGCCCCGGGCTTTCACCGCAAACTTACAAAGCCACCTACGCGCCCTTTACGCCCAGTGATTCCGGACAACGCTCGCACCCCCCGTATTACCGCGGCTGCTGGCACGGAGTTAGCCGGTGCTTCCTCACCCGGTACCGTCAAGTCGGAAAAATCCGCTATTCGTCCCGGGCAACAGAGGTTTACACTCCGAGGAGCTTCATCCCTCACGCGGCGTCGCTGCGTCAGCCGTTAGGCCATTGCGCAAGATTCCCCACTGCTGCCTCCCGTAGGAGTCTGGGCCGTTTCTCAGTCCCAATGTGGCTGGCCATCCTCTCAGACCAGCTACCCGTCGTTGCCTTGGTAGGCCATTACCCCACCAACTAGCTGATAGGCCGCGAGCCCCTCGAATTGCTCCGTAGATTTCATCGAGTCGAAATGCCTCGTCTCGATCGTATGCGGTATTACCCGGCCG
>DASUHB010000001.1 GCA_036273715.1 Gemmatimonadaceae bacterium | reverse complement strand
GCGTGGCGAGGCGCCGCCCAAACGCCACATGGAGGCATCTACGACAAAGGCTCAAAAGGATAACGACGAGGATGTAAGAGATGGGGTCGGCGCATCTCCACGCTTAACGACGCGTCGTTGAGGTTGCATATGCACCGACCCATCTCTGGTATCCTTGTAGCTATCCTTCACGCCAGAGCGAAGAAGCTCTCCACACAGGCCTCCAGTTAGCCCTCACGAGCAGCCGAGCGATCCGCGCCGCTATCCGTGCTTTTGTCCGCTCTACCGACTTGAAAATGTCGTTGTGGCTCCGTAACTTACGCGATTATCCATGATACGTAGCATGACCGGCTTCGGAGCCGCGACGGGTCGGTACGGCGCGCAACGGGTGACCGTCGAGCTTCGCACGGTGAACCACCGATTCTTCAACCCCAACATCAAACTCTCCGGCGCCATGGCGCGCTGGGAAGGCGAGGTGCGCGAGGTCCTGCGTAAGGCGATCGCGCGCGGACACGTCTCGCTCACCGCCCGCACGGAACGCGATGCGCCGGGCGACAATGGTTTGATGGTGGATGAACGCCGCTTCGCCGACTATGTGGAGCTCGTCCGGGCGCTCCAGAAAAAGCACGGCCTCTCGAGCGAAATCGATGTGTCCACCATCTTGCGGCTGCCCGATGTGTTAGGCGCCGAAGCGCGCGATGATACCGGGACCGCCGACGAGCTCTCGGCGATCGTGCGAGACGCCGCGGCCACGCTCACCGCGATGCGCGACGCAGAAGGCGCGCGCATCGCGACGGTGCTCGACGAACGGATCACCATCGTCGAACGCGCGGTGGACCGCATTGCCGCGCGCGCGCCGGAACGCCTGGTGGCAGAGCGCGAGCGGCTGCGGGAATCGGTGCGCGAGCTGAGCGGAGGCGTCGACGTCGATCCGCAGCGGTTGGCGCAGGAAATCGCCATCCTCGCCGATCGCCTGGATGTATCGGAAGAAGTGGACCGGTTCCGCTCGCACGTGCAGGCGTTTCGATCGGCGCTGCACGGGCAGACCAACGGTCAGGTGGGCAAGCGGCTTGGATTCTTGCTGCAGGAGATGCTTCGAGAAGCGAATACCACGGGAAGCAAAGCGCGCGATGCCGTCATGATGCACGACGTCGTCGCAGTAAAGGAGGAACTCGAGCGCATTGCCGAGCAGGTGGAGAACATCGAGTGAACGTCTTTCCGATCATCCTCTCGGCGCCCTCGGGAGGCGGCAAGACGACCATCACCCACGCGCTGCTCGGACAGCGCAAGGATGTTGGATATTCGGTGTCCTGCACCACCCGCCCGCCGCGGCCCGACGAAGTCAACGGGAAAGACTATTATTTTTTGTCGACGGCCGAATTTCTCGAACGCCAGCAGCGCGGGGAATTCGCCGAATCGGCGGCGGTGCACGGACACCTGTACGGCACGCTGCGCAGCGAAGTGACCCGCGTGCTTGGCGAAGGCCGTCACGTGATCATGGACATCGACGTCCATGGCGCTGCACAGTTCCGGGCAGTGTTCCCGGAGTCGGTGTTGATCTACGTGCTGCCGCCGTCGGGTGAGGTGTTGCTGGAACGTCTCCGACACCGTCAAACGGAGACGCCCGAAACATTGAAGAAACGACTCGTCAGCGCGTTGGGCGAGCTCCGAGCCGTTCCGATGTTCCAGTACGTTGTCTTGAACGATGAACTCGATCAAGCGGTGTCCAACGTGTCGCGCATCATCGATGCCGAAGGCCTCCGCCGCGAACGCCTCCAAAACGTGGAACGCGACGTCCGCCGCATCATCGAACGGCTCGAGAAAGAATTGACACCGTGAACCGATTTGGCTTTGTCTTTTATCCGTCTCTGTCCGTCTTTTTCCGGCCCTGTCCGCCTTTCGCCTTTCAGTCCCTCTTCGGAGTATGATCCCATGCAGGTCTACACCCCGTCCGACGTCACGAAGCGCGCAGCGAACAAGTACCTCGGCGTCCTCGTCGCCGCCAAGTATGCGCGCCTGCTCAACGAGTTTCCGCGCACGATGAACGAAGCGCGCGAGAAGAAGCTCACCACACGCGCCCTCGAGGACCTCACGAACGAGGACGGCATCGAGTACCGCGTGATCCCGCGCCGCACCCGTTAGGCATCGCTCCGGTGCGCCCGTTCGGTGGTGCGCGCATCGTCCTCGGTGTGAGCGGCGGCATCGCGGCCTACAAGTCGGCATGGGTCGCGCGGCTGCTCGCGGCCGCGGGCGCCGAGGTCGACGTGGTGATGACGCGCGCCGCCACGCAGTTCATTGCGCCGCTGACCTTCGAGGCGCTCACGGGACGCGCGGTGCACACCGATCTCTTCGCTCCGGGACTCGCCCTCGACCACATCCATCTCGCCCGCGAAGCCGACGCGCTGGTCGTCGCACCGGCCACCGCCGATTTCCTGGCGCGCGCCGCGCACGGACGCGCCGACGACCTCCTCGCCGCGTGTCTCCTCGCGACCACCGCACCGGTGCTGCTGTTCCCGGCGATGAACGACGCGATGTGGGCGCACCCACAAACGCAGCGCAACGCGATGCACCTTCGAGACCTCGGCTACACCGTGGTCGAGCCCGATGTCGGCGCGCTCGCGGCAGGCGAGGGTAGCGGCCCGGGCCGCATGCCCGAACCCGAGGCCATCGTCGCGCACGCGAGCCGCGCGCTCGATGATGCATCGCTCCGCGGACGCACCATCGTGGTCACCGCGGGTCCGACGCGCGAGCCCGTGGACCCGGTGCGATTCCTGTCTAACCGGAGCAGCGGGAAGATGGGGGTGGCAATCGCGTCGGCAGCCTGGCGCCGCGGCGCGCAGGTCGTGCTCATCGCGGGTCCGCTCGACGTGCCGGATCCCATCGGCCCGGCGCTCGTGCGCGTCGAGACCACCGAGCAGATGGCGGAGGCAGTGCGACAGGCGCTCCCCGGTGCGCACGCGCTGATCATGGCGGCGGCGCCCTCCGACTTTCGTGCGGCCGAACCGGCCGCCGATAAGATCAAAAAAGCCGATGGACCCCCATCGATCGCCCTTGCGACCACCCCCGACATCCTCGCCTGTACCGTTAGGCACAGGCCGCCCGGCCTCGTCACCGTCGGGTTCGCGCTCGAAACCGATCACCTGCTCGAGAGTGCGCGCGCCAAGCTTGCGGACAAGCAGCTCGACTTGATTGTCGCCAATAGCGCGGGCGAGGCCGACGCCGGGTTCGGCGCCGACACGAATCGCGTCACCCTTCTCGCGCCCGACGGATCGGCAGATGCGATTCCCCTCATGCCGAAGACGTCGCTCGCCGATGTCATCCTCGACCGCGTCGAGGCCATTCTTCGTGCACGCTGAGGAGCTGCTCCGCCGCTATCTCGAGCAGCGGCGCGATCAGGGCGAAGTCGAGCTGGTCCTCGACACGATGTCGGTGGACGACGTCATGCGACTGATCGGCGCCCGACATCGCCGCGAGGCGTCGAGCGCGGGCATCGACGCGTCGGACTGGCGTCAAGCGCTCAGTTCGGCCGGCGCACGAATCGCGGCGCCTGCGGCGCCGCCCGCCGAGCGTGGTCTATCGCCGGCGCCGAGTGCACCGGCGAGTCCGCCCCCAGATGGTCTAGTCGTGGGCAGCGAAGGGCACGAGCTCTTTGACGGCGAGCTCGGGCACTGTCAAACGGTACAGGACGTCGAGGCGCTCATCGTCGCCTGTCGCAAGTGTGATCTCTACCGAACCGCCAAGCATCCCGTGCCGGGCGAGGGCAGCGCGACCGCGCGCCTCGTGTGCGTTGGCGAGGCGCCGGGCGCGAGTGAAGACGAGACCGGCCGCCCGTTCGTCGGCCAGGCCGGTCAACTGCTGACCAAAATTCTCGAGGCTATCAAGCTCGCACGCGAGGACGTATTCATTGTCAACGTGCTGAAGCACCGGCCGCCCGGGAATCGCAACCCGCTTCCAATCGAAGTCGACGCGTGCCGTCCGTATCTGGTGCGCCAGCTGGAGATCATTCGACCGTCGGTCATCGTCGCGTTCGGCACGTTCGCCGCACAGACGCTACTCGACACCAAGCTCTCAATCGGCAAATTACGCGGAGCGATCCACCGCTACCACGGGATTCCCGTCGTCGTCACCTATCACCCGGCCGCGCTCCTCCGCAATCCCGCTTGGAAGCGACCAACTTGGGAAGATGTCCAGCTCGCTCGTCGACTCCTCGATGGCGTCCGCCAATGAACCGAATGGCGACCGCCGTCCCCCATACTCGGAAGAGGCGGAAACCGCCGTGCTGGGCGCCATGCTCATGGACCAGGACGCGATCCTGCGCGCCACCGAGCACGTGGACGACACGATGTTCTATCGCGAGCGGAATCGTCGGATCTTCCGGGCGATGGTCTCGATCATCGAGCGAGGCGATGTAGTCGATCCACTCTTGCTCGCCGACGAGCTGGCGCGTCGCGGCGACCTCGAGATTGCCGGCGGCAAGGAGTACATCGCGTATCTCGTCGACGCCGTCCCGACATCGGCGAACGTCGAATACCACGCACGGATCGTGAAGGAGAAAGCGCTGCAACGCCGTCTCATCGAGACGTGCACGGCGCTCATCACCCAGGCATACGAAGGACGCTCGACCGCCGCCGATCTCCTGGACGACGCCGAGCAGCGCGTGTTCCAGGTGAGCCAGCAGCGCGGCATGCAGGGCTTCACCCGCATCAAAGAATTGATGTGGCCGACGATGGAGCGCATCGAAGCGCTGCAGCGCGGGGGCAAGACCATCACCGGTGTGCCGAGCGGCTTCAACGATCTCGATGAAATGACGTCGGGATTCCAGAACGCGGATCTCGTCATCGTCGCCGCGCGTCCGTCGATGGGAAAGACGTCGTTAGTCCTGAACATCGCGCAGCATGCCGCGATCGAGAAGCACACGCCGGTGGCGCTCTTCTCGCTCGAGATGAGCAAGGAAGCGCTCGTCCAGCGCATGCTCACGTCGGAGGCCCGCGTTGATGCCCAACGATTGCGCAAAGGCATGCTGCGCGACGATGACTTCACGCGCATGGCACGCGCCGCCGGCACGCTGAGCGCGGCGCCAATCTGGATCGACGACACCGCCGGCATTTCGCTGCTCGAGATCCGCTCCAAGGCGCGTCGCCTGCGCGCCGATGCGAAGATCGAGCTGGTGATCGTCGACTACCTGCAGCTCATTTCCGGGCCATCCTCCGAGAGCCGGCAGCAGGAAATCAGCTCGATCTCGCGCTCGCTCAAGGCGCTCGCCAAAGAGCTCAACGTGCCGGTGATCGCGCTGTCGCAGTTGTCGCGCGCCCCGGAGCAGCGCGCCGGCGACCACCGTCCGCAGCTCTCGGATCTGCGCGAATCCGGCGCGATCGAACAGGACGCCGATCTCGTGATGTTCATCTATCGGCAGGAAGTGTACGACGGCCCAACGGACAAGGACGGCAACTCGCTCGAGGGACGCGCCGAAGTGATCGTGGGCAAGCAGCGCAACGGTCCGATCGGATTCGTGAACCTGTTCTTCCACAAGGCGTACACCCGGTTCGAGAACTACAGCGCTCGACGGGACGCGTAGTGGACGCCGCATCGACCGCCGACGTCGGCGTGATCATCGTCGCGGCCGGCACGGGCTCGCGCACCGGCAGCACGGAGCTCAAGCAGTTTCGATGGGTGGCGGGCAAGCCGATGCTGCTGCACAGCGTGCAACGGTGCATGGAGCGCAGCGATGTCGCCGTGGTGGTCGCGGTGCTCCCGCGCTCGCACGCGGGCGATCCGCCGCCGTGGATCTTTCAGTGCGACGTCGACCGGCTGCTCGTGTCGGCCGGCGGCCGCGAGCGGGGCGATTCGGTGTACGCAGGCCTAACGGACCTCCCGCCCGAGGTGCGCGTGGTGGTCATCCACGACGCGGCGCGCCCGCTCCTCGACGCCGAGACCCTCGATCGCGTGATCGGCGTGGCGCGCGCCGGCTCGGCCGCCGTCGCCGGGCTTCCGGTGACGGACACGCTCAAGCGCGTGGACGCCCTGGATCGTGTGGTGGAAACGGTGGACCGCGCGCAGTTGTGGCGCGCGCAGACGCCGCAAGCCTTTCCGCGCGATATGATCGAACGCGCGTATGCCGACGCGCGCGCGAACGGCATCCGCGCCACCGACGATGCCGCGCTCTGCGAACGGTTAGGCATGCCGGTCATCCTCGTGCGGGGCAGCGAGCGCGCGATGAAGATCACGGAGGAAGCCGACTTCGCGCGCGTCGAAGCCCTGGCGCTCACGCCGCGATGACCGCGCCGCCGCTCGCCGTCCCGTTCTGGTCGCCGGCGGAAATCGAACAAGCAATGTCGGCCACGATCGCGCACCTCCACGCGCGGCGCGTCCTCGCGTATCCCACCGAAACGGTGTACGGCTTCGGCGGCGCCGTCGACGAAGAATCGGTTGCCGCTCTCGTGCGCCTCAAGTCTCGTCCGCCCGGGAAACCGTTTCTGATTCTCGTTGCATCGAGCGACATGGTGGCCCGCTACGACCTCCAGCTCACGGGCTACGCGTCGCGCCTCGCGGCGCGTCACTGGCCCGGTCCGCTCACGCTCGTCCTGCCGGGCGGCGAACGCCGCGTGCCGCCGCGCCTGCGCGGACCGGAGGGCGGGATCGCCGTGCGATGGACGTCGCATCCCGCGCTGGCGCGACTCATCCTCGCCTATGGGGACCCGATCACATCCACCAGCGCAAACCGCCCGGGCGTGCCGCCCGCCATGCGCTCGCGCGAGATCGAACAGCAATGGTCCGATGCGATCGGCCGCGGACTGCTCCGCGTCCTCGATGGCGGCCGCCTCGTGCCCTCGCCGCCATCGACAGTTGTAGATTGCATGGGACGACGCCCGCGTGTGATCCGGCCGGGCGCGATTACCTCCGCGACCTTGCGTGAGTCGGTGCCGGATCTGATCGGAGATTTGTGACGCCTCTGCGAGTGCTCTTCGTGTGCACGGGCAACACCTGCCGCAGTGCGATGGCCGAGGCCATTGCGCGGCGCATCGCGCAGGAGCGCGGCCTCACGGATGTGGAGTTCGGGAGCGCGGGCACCGCGGCGTGGGAGGACGCACCCGCCTCGGACGGTGCGCTGCTCGTGTGTCTCGAGCGGGAGACCGACCTCTCATCGCACCACGCGCGGCTCGCGACGCCCGAGCTCCTGGCGCAATACGATCTCGTGCTGGCGATGGGTCCGCACCACGTGGAGCGGCTGGAGTCGTTAGGCGCGCGCGGCAAGGCCTACCTCATCACGACCTACGCGTCGCGCGGCGCGAGCGACCGGCCCATCGGCGACCCGTTCGGCGGCGAGCTCGAGCTCTACCGCGACACGTACGCCGAGCTCGATCGCGAGCTGCGCCTCGTCCTCGACCGGATCGCCGCGGAGCGCACCCCGGGCGTGTCGTGACCGCGCACGACGTCGGGGCGCTGGTGCTGCTCGGGCATCCGGTGCGGCACTCGATCTCCCCCGTCTTTCAAAACGCGGCCTTGCGCGCCGCCGGGATCGCGGTCACCTACGAGGCGATCGATGTCGAGCCGGGCGCGTTAGGCGACCGCGTACGCGCGCTCATCGCGCGCCGCGCCGCCGGCAACGTCACTATCCCGCACAAGCCGGCCGTCGCCGCGATGTGCGACACGCTGACGCCGCTCGCCCAACGGGCCGGCGCGGTCAACACGTTCTGGGTGGAGCAGGGCGCGCTGGCCGGCGACAACACCGACGTCGGCGGCTTCGACCATCTCGCGCGGCGCGTCCTCGGCTCCGTTCCGTTAGGCGCGCGCGTCGCGGTCCTCGGCGCCGGCGGCGCCGCCGCCGCCGTCTGCGCCGCCGTCGAACAGTGGCCCGGCGCCCGGATCACGCTCTCCAACCGCACTGCCCAACGCGCCGAAGCGCTCGCCGCCCGCTTCCCGGTCGTCGACCGCATCGCTCCCCGCGCCGCCGATGCGGTCGCCGACGCGACCGTCGTCGTGAACGCGACCCCCACCGGCATGACCGACAGCGCGGTTCCCGTCGATGTCACAGTCCTGCCCCCGGCCGTCGGCGTCATCGACCTCGTCCATCGCCCGGGCGAAACGCAATGGGTGCGCGATGCCAAGGCGCGCGGACTCCGCGCCGCGGACGGCCTGGCGATGCTCGTCGAGCAGGGTGCGCTCGCGTTCGAGCGATGGTTCGGTATCGACGCGCCGCGCGACGTGATGTGGGAGGCCGCGTGCGCCGCTCGATGATCGCCGACGCCTGGCGCAGCCCATCGGTTCGTCGCGCCGCTGCTGCGCTCGGCGACCTGCTGCTGCCGCGGTCGTGCGTCGCATGCGCGCGCCTCCTCGACTACGGTGATCGCGGTCTGGTGTGCGGCCGGTGCTGGTCGCGCGTGCACGAGCTGCCGTATCCGCGCTGTGAGCGCTGCGGACACCCGCTCGCGCGCGAGCACTGCACGTGGTGCGAGATGCTCCCGCCGTACGTTCGCGCGGCGCGATCGGTGTGCTGGATGCCCGGCGAGACCGCGGGCGCGATCGTGCATGCGCTCAAGTACGCGGGATGGCGCGGCGTCGCCGTACCGATGGCCGCGCGGATGGCGCGACTGCCGTGGCCCGAGGACGTGCTGGCCGAGCGCACAGCGTACGTCCCGGTGCCGCTCGCGCCAACGCGACTGCGCGAGCGCGGCTACAATCAAAGTGCATTGCTCGCGCTCGCGCTCGCCGCGCGATGTCACGTTCCCGTGCGCGAATCGTGTCTCGTCCGCACGCGTCGAACGGCGACGCAAACGCGGTTGACACCAGAGGAGAGGCGACACAACGTTTCGGGCGCGTTTGCCGTGCCGGCATCTGAGCGGCCCATGATTCGCGGTGCGCACCTGGTGCTCGTCGACGACGTCATTACCACCGGCGCCACGCTCGGCGAATGCGCTGCCACGCTGTTCGCCGCGGGCGCCCGAATCATCAGCATCGTGACCTTTGGACGAGCGCCGGCAATCGGTGACGCAGGCTGACCAAGCGGAGCATATCACGACATGACCATTCGCGTAGGCATCAACGGCTTCGGTCGGATCGGACGACAAGTCATTCGCGCGGCGGCGCAGCAGGGCGTCACCGACCTCGAGTTCATCGCCGTCAACGATCTCACCGACACCAAGACGCTGGCGCATCTCTTCAAGTACGACTCGGTGCATCGCACCTATCCCGGCGTCGTCACGGCCGGCGAAGGCTGCATCCACATCGACGGCCGCGAAATCAGAGTGCTCGTCGAAAAGGATCCCGCGGCGCTGCCGTGGAAGCAGCTGGGCGTGAGCGTCGTGCTCGAATCGAGCGGCAGGTTCACCAACGCCGAAGATGCGAAAAAGCACCTGGCGGCCGGCGCGAAGAAAGTGATCATCTCCGCACCCGGCAAGCACGAAGACATCACCATCGTGATGGGAGTGAATCACGACAAGTACGACGCTCGCCAGCACAACGTGATCTCGAACGCCTCGTGCACGACGAACTGTCTCGTGCCCATGGTGCGCGTCGTGATGGATAACTTCGGTCTGCGGCACGCGTCGATGACGACGATCCACAGCTACACGAACGATCAGAACGTGCTCGACCTGCCGCACAAGGATCTCCGTCGTGCGCGGGCCGCCGCAGTATCGATGATCCCGACCACTACCGGCGCGGCAAAGGCGACGTCGCTCGTGATTCCCGAAGTGAAGGGCAAGATCGACGGACTCGCCATTCGCGTGCCGACGGCCGATGTGTCGTTCACGGACCTCGTGGTCGAGGTCGAGCGCCCGACGACGATCGCCGACGTGAACGCCGCCTTCCGTAAGGCATCGGAATCGGGGCCGCTCGCCGGCTATCTGGCGTATAGCGACGAGGAGCTCGTGTCGGCGGACTACATCGGCAATCCGTACTCCTGCATCCTCGACGCGAAGACGACCAACGTGATCGACGGCACGCTCGTGAAGGTGACGGGCTGGTACGACAACGAGTGGGGCTACGCGTCGCGCTGCGTCGATATTCTTCGATACGTCGGCGCACGGCTGTGAGGGAGACCGTTTCACCGGCGGCGCGTCGCCGCGATCTCATCGCACTGCTGATTCTCGCCGCCGGCGCCATCGTCGCGAGCTACGGCTACCTCGGCTTGCACCACATGGCGGCCTTGCCGATCGTGCGCGTCCGTGGCCAGACGGCCATGGCACGCGCCATCGGGTACACGAACATCGTGCGCACCGGGTGGGCCGTGATCGCGATCGGCATCGCCGCGGTCGTCTGGTCGTTCGTGGCAAACCGGAAATCGGCGGGCCCAACGGACTGATGGGCAAGCGAACGATCAACGATCTCAGGGATGCCGATGTGCGCGGGCGGCGCGCGCTGGTGCGCGTGGACTTCAACGTACCGATGGACGATCGCGGCGCCGTCACCGACGACACGCGCATGCGCGCCGTGCTGCCGACCCTCGATGCCCTGTTCGCCCGCGGCGCGCGCACGCTCGTGCTGCTGTCGCACTTGGGCCGGCCGAAGGGCGGTCCGGATCCGCGGTATTCGCTGGCGCCCATCGCGCGGCATCTGGCGACGCTCACGACGCGTCCGGTGAGATTCGTGGCATCCACCGTTGGGCGGGAAGCGGTCGAGGCCACGAAGGCCGCGGCGCCGGGCACGATCCTCCTGATGGAGAACACGCGGTTCCTAACGGGAGAGGAAAAGAACGACAGCGCCCTCGCCGCGCAGATGGCCGAGCTCGGCGATTTCTACGTGAACGACGCGTTCGGCACCGCGCATCGTGCGCACGCCTCGACCGAAGGCGTCGCGCATCATCTGCATCCCGCCGTCGCGGGGCTGCTCATGGACACCGAGCTGCGCTTTCTCGGCGACGCCCTGGCGCATCCGGAGCGGCCGTTCGTCGCCATTCTGGGCGGGGCGAAAATCTCCGGCAAGATCGACGTCATCGACGCGCTCCTGCCCAAGGTCGATGCGCTGCTCATCGGCGGGGCGATGGCGTGCACGTTTTTTCGCGCGATCGGCCTCGAAACGGGGACGTCGCTGGTCGAACCCGACCGGATCGACATGGCGAAGGCGCTCGTGTCGCGCGCCGGCGAGACGCTCGTGCTGCCTAACGACGCCGTCGTCGCGCCGTCCCTCGATGCGGGCCGCGAGGCGCACGCCGTCGCGCGCGACGCCATCGACGCGAGCGAGGCCATGTTCGACGTCGGGCCGCGCAGCTGCGACGCCTTCGCCCAACGGATCATCGGTGCGCGCACCGTCCTGTGGAACGGTCCGATGGGCGTGTTCGAGACGCCGCCGTTCGATCGCGGCACCCGCGCTATCGCCGAGGCGATGGCGCGGGCGACCGCAGCGGGCGCCACGACCATTGTCGGCGGCGGCGATTCGGCGGCGGCGGTCGATGGCATGCACCTCGCAAGCCGCATGACGCACGTGTCGACGGGCGGCGGCGCATCGCTCGAGTTTCTCGAAGGAAAGGTCTTGCCAGGCGTCGCTGCGCTCGACGATCGGAGCACTTAGATGCAGAAGCCCGTGTTTGCCGCGAATTGGAAGATGCACTACGGTCCGCAAGAGACGCGGGCGTACCTGCTCAAGTTCCTGGCGTCGTATCCGCCCCGCGACGACCGCACCATCATTTTCTTTCCGTCGGCCGCGTCGCTCGCCGTCGCCGGATTTGCCTTGCGCGATCGCCCGGACATTCTGTTAGGCGTGCAGAACGTGCACTGGGAAGAGAAGGGCGCCTTCACGGGCGAGACCTCGGTGCTCATGGCGCGCGACTGCGGGGCGACCGTCGCGCTCGTCGGCCACTCGGAGCGACGTCAACTCTTTGGCGAGACTGATGAGATGACCGCGCGCAAATGCGCGACCGTCGCCCGCGCCGGTCTCACTCCGCTCCTCTGCGTGGGCGAGCGCCTGGACGAGCACGAGCGCGGCATCACGCAGTCCATCGTGATGCGACAACTCAAGACCGGCGTCAGCCGTCTCGAGAAATCGCAGCTCGCGACCATGCTCGTGGCGTACGAGCCGGTCTGGGCTATCGGCACCGGCAAAACGGCAAAGCCCGAAGACGCCACCGTCGTGCACGCCGCCATTCGCCGCTACTTCCGCGAAGCGCTCACCGGTCAAACCGATTCCTTGCGCGTGCTGTATGGCGGAAGCGTGAACGCCGAGAACGCCGCCGAGCTCGTTGCGGCGCCCGAGATCGACGGCGTGCTCGTGGGCAGCGCGAGTCTCGAGGTGGATGTCTGGACGAGAATCGTCGGCACTTGACCGCGGTGCGTAAGCTTCGTAATCTTCAGAGCTTACGCCAATCACAGAGACGCCGCGCCAGATGTACACGTTCATCATCGTTCTCCTCGTCATCGACTGCATCATCCTTGGCGTCGCTGTGTTGCTGCAGTCCCCCAAGGGCGGCGGACTGTCAGCCACGTTCGGCGGAGCAGGGTCGTCGCCGGATTCGTTCATCGGCACGCGTCAAGCTGCGAACCTCCTCACGAAAACCACGTGGTGGACGGCGGGGATTTTCATGGGACTCGCGTACTTGCTGCAGCTGATGAGCGCGCACGCATCGTCGCCGCGTTCCGTGCTCGACGAGCCGTTCTCGCAGCAGCCTGCGGCGCCGACCGCGCCCGCGCCCACGAGCGCGAATCCGGCCGTACCACTCACGCCGGCGCCCGCGCCGAGCTCCAACGCCAAGCCCACGACACCCACTCCCAAGAAGCCCTGACACGGTGAGCGAGACGGGCGATCAAGCAGGGTTCCTCCTCCTCGAGGACGGAACCCTTTTTCACGGAACCACACGCACGCGACGCGAACCGTCCGTGGCCGAGGTCGTGTTCACGACGAACATGACGGGCTACCAGGAGGTGTTCACGGATCCGTCGTATCGCGGGCAGATCGTGGTGATGACGGCGCCGCTCATCGGCAACTATGGTGTGAACGACGACGATCCGGAGTCGGCGTCGCCGCAGATCGCAGGCGTGGTGGTGCGCGAGCTCACGGACCACCCGTCGAACTGGCGAGCGCGCCGAGACTTAAGAAGCTGGCTTGAATCAGCGCAAGTTGCTGTGCTCGAGCAAGTTGATACACGCCGCCTCACGCGTCACCTGAGGTCAGTTGGCGTGATGCGCGGCGTGATCGGCGTGGGCGATGTGCCTGATGCACAAAGCGTTGCGGCACTGGAAGCTTGCCCGTCAATGGAGGGATTGGATCTCGCGTCGGCAGTGTCGACGAAGCGACGGTACGCGTGGGGCGATCCTAACGCAGGCTCGCACATCGTCGCGTACGACTACGGCATCAAGCGCAACATTCTGCGGCTGTTTGCCGATCACGGGTGTCGAGTCACGGTGGTGCCCGCGGACACGCCGGCGGCGGCCGCGCTCGAGCTCGCGCCTAACGGAGTGTTTCTCTCGAACGGGCCGGGGGATCCGGCGGCCGTGAAATACGCGCCGCCGATCATCCGGCAGCTCGTCGAGAGCGAAGTGCCGGTGCTGGGGATTTGCTTGGGACACCAATTGTTGGGCCTGACGTTCGGCGGCCGCACGGAGAAGATGCCGTACGGGCATCACGGCGGAAACCATCCCGTGCGGGCGCTCGAGAGCGGCCGGGTGTTGATCACGTCGCAGAATCACGGATTTGCGGTGGTGGCAGAGGGTGACGCGATCGCGGGCGCGCCGGAGCTCGTGATGACGCACGTGAATCTGAACGACGGGACGGTGGAAGGACTGAAGCATCGGGAGTTGCCCGTGTACGCGGTGCAGTATCACCCGGAGGCAGCGCCTGGCCCGCACGACGCACGGCCGCTGTTTTCGCAGTTCATGGATTCGGTGAGATCGCACACGAGTTCAAGTGAGCCAAACGCTTGACACACAATAGGTAACGCCATAAGTTCGACTCACGTTCGCCGCCCGGCGAACGCATGACCCGAGGCTATCGAATGACCAAAGCCGACCTTGTCGAGCGCGTGACGACGCAGATCTCCCGCACCGCCGGCCCCATGATTTCCAAGAAGGATTGCGCCCGCGTCGTGGATGCATTCCTTGATGCAATCAAGGACGCGCTGAAAGAGCAGAAGAACATCGAGGTCCGTGGCTTCGGAACGTTCAAGATTCGCCAGCGCAAAACACGCATGGCGCGCAATCCCCGCACGGGCTCGCCGGTAGAAGTCAGCGCTCGACCGGTTCCGGTCTTCAAGCCATCGAAGGAATTGCGAGCGCTCGTCGCCGACATGGATGCGCCGCATCCAGGTGAGGCGAGTCCCGCCGCATAAAGGCGGACCACACGGACAAGGCTGGACAAGACCGGAAGACGGACCACCCAGGCAGGGCCGACACGCGTCCGCAAGGGAAGCGTCGTCAGCGAGATACCCTTCCGCCCCGCCCCAAAAACCAACTTTTTGTTATCCTTTGGACCCGTCGTCGAGGAGACCTGGTCCTCGCGCGATCACTTGTGAGCGCGGAGCCGAGTCCCCACGACAAAGGGTTCAAAGGAAAACGAAAAGGATGTAAGGGATGGGGAAGATCGCAGCCATGGACGTCCAAACATCAGCGTTCACGTACCTGGTGTAGGTCACGCGCGCGAACAACGCACCTTCCCTCGCGTGGCAGCGATCTTCTCCATCATTTGCAATCCTTTTTGTTTTCCTTTTGAGCGTTTGTCGTAGATCTCTCCCTGTGGCTTTTCGGGTGGAGACTCGCCACGCGGTCAC